>WRGP01000236.1 GCA_009787135.1 Bacillota bacterium
GAACAGGCTGTCAAAGGCATAAGCGCCGTCCTTTCCAGCCTGCGCCTGCCGCAGAATGGTCCCGGTGAAGGGATCCACGAGCGAAACCGTGGCCGTGAGGCCGGGATCCTCCTCGCCGCGATACCCGTCATAGTTAGTATCCGCGAACACAAGGCCGCAAATGCAGCCCAGCTTGGAAACGGCGGCTTTTGTTTCCAGACGCTCGCCATTGCCAAGGGAAAAAACTTCGCTCGCGCTGCCCACAGTAAACCCCCAGCCTGCCTCTGGCAGCCGATAGGCAAGGCGGTATTGGCCCGGCCTAAGCCCCTCAAAGGCATACGCGCCGGTTTCGTCCGTCTCCCTTTCGGCGACGAGGGTTTCCCTCGCGCCGCTGAGCGCGTAGAGCGAGATTGCCAACCCTGAATAGCCTTTGCTATTCCATTGGGTGCCGTCCGCTTCCGTATCGATCCATACCAGGCCAGACAGGGCAGCCGCTTTCATAACGCCCGCGTTTACGGCCGCCTCCGCCTGCCACGCGGCCAGGGAGACCTCCCGCTCGGCCGTACGGCCGAGGATAGCCGGCATATCGCTTTTCGTACCTTCCGCGTAGGAATTTTCAGCAAACAGGTAACCATCCGGCAGCGTCATGCGCAGCGTATACTCGCCCGTTCGCAAGCCCGCAAACGCGTACGCGCCCTTTTCGTCGGTCAGCGTTTCCCGGCGGACCGCGCCTTCCTTTATAAGGGTAACGGCGATACCCGCCAGGAGCGGATCCGTCCCCTCACGATACGCGCCCGTTACACTGACATCTTCCCATACAAAACCGGAAAGCCTGGCGGTGTGGGTGCCGCCGCAAACGAGCAGATCGGGCCTGTCGCCGGAGCGAAGCGTAATGGGCCCGCTGATGGCCGTGTTGCTGTCAATGCCGGCCAGAAGCCGCGTGACCTCCGGCGCGGACTTCGCAAAGATCATATTCTCTGGCAGGGCCACGCCGATGCGGTATGTGCCGGGCAGAAGGTCCGTGAAGGTATAGGTACCGTTCTGACCTGTTTGCGCGGCGGCGGCGGGCGTTTGTTCCGTGCTTAGCAGCGTGACCGTAATTCCCTCCAGGCCAGGCTCGTCCGTGCTGCGCAGGCCGTCGTCGTTCAGGTCGTGCCAGACAAGGCCGGTGAGCGTGACGGGATACACGGCGGCGAGATCGAACGAGACGCGCTCGCCGGATTGCGACAGGGTGACCGGTTCCGGAGGCTCGATAAAAACCATCCCTTCCGGAAGCGCCACGCCGAGCGTATACGTATCGGCGGAAAGCGGGGTGAGCGTAAAACGGCCCCTTTCATCGGTAATAACCGCGAGACCCACGGGCTCCAGCAGCACGGGGACGCCGACAAGGGGTGCGTTATCCGCGGTGATCATACCTTCGATAACGCCGGGCTCCATCATGCGCACGTCCAGGGTGCGGCGCTCGCCCGCCAGCAGTTCAATGGTTTGCATGTGCTCGCCATTGAGAATAAGGCCTTTGGGCGGGGTGAAGGCAATTTCATACGCGCCTGGATAGAGCTCGCCGATCTGATAGGAGCCATCCCCGCGGGAGTACGCGGCATACGTTCTCTCCGCGCCCGTTAGCACAATCTCCGCACCCGCTATGGGCTTGCCCTGGGGATCCAAGGCGCGCCCGAGAAGGGAGGCGGCGGGGTAAAGGTGAATGATAGACTCCGGCGGCCCGCCCTCTATGCGCCAGAGGACGCCTTCAGGCGTCTGAACGGACAGCGCCTCCTTGGAGAGCAGCATGCCCGTAAAAACAAAACGCCCGTCCCTGTCCGGGGCCTGAGGATCCAAGCCGGCGATGGACAGCGTGACGGGGTATCCGTCCAGCGGCCCGTGTACAAGGACATGCCCCTGAACCGTCTCAAGCGGCAGGATGCGCGCGTCCTGCCCGTTCGGCAGCGCGCCATAGCCGTCCGCCGGATGGAAACGCACAACCGCGCCGTCCGGCTTGTACGAGAACGCGTACGCGCCATAGGGGTCGGTAACGGTTTGCGCGAGCGGGGCTCCGCTTTCGTCTTCAAGCGTTACGGGCAGCCCGGAAAGGCTTTTGCCGGCCGCATCCGTCACGTGGCCGGACACCGCATAGGCCGCCGGAGAGGCCAGCGGCGTGAAGGTAGCCACCGTGACGTCAAAGGGAGCCGTAATATTTTTTTGCGCGAGGGTGTCAGGCGCTACGGGGTATTCAAACGAATAGCGCGCGATGCCGGATACGGACAGCGCGTGCACCTCCTCCACGCCCGCCAGCGCAAAACGCCTGGGGATATACAGGCGGCCGCCGTCGGGCCGCTCGCCGAGCCAGGCGGCGCCCGCGATTTCGGGCGCGTGCAGGTCAAAGGTTAGCCCTTTTATGGGCAGATCCCGCCAATTCTGCGTCAAGGTTAGGGTGAAATCAACTTCCGCGTCCGACAGAAACAGGCTGTTACATGCTTGCGACATCGCCGTGATTTGAGGTGAGAGCAGCCCCGCGGGCAGCGGCTGGCTTACATAGGTAACCTCAGCGATGGGCGAATCCGCCGCCAGATAGGGGGAGATGGTGAACGGCGCGATATGGCCGTCATAGAGGTGGCCCTCCCCCGCGCGGGTCATCGTGAGCACGTAATGGCCCGCCTTTAGCGGCGCCGGCGGCGTGTACGCGCCGTTTGAGTCCGCCTCAAAGGCGAGAACCGTGTCGCCCCGGCTATCCAGCACCGCGAACGCGCCGCCGGGCACGGACGCGCCGTCATCGCCGGATACATGCGAAAGGGTGAAGAAGCCCATTTCGCTGGCCGCGATGGTCTGATATTCCGTGGTCTGCCCAGGGTATACGGAGAATTCGTTCGTTTCTGTATCAGGCGCGAACCCGTCTTCCGCAATGCCAGCCGGCCGCAGCGTATAGCGAATCCCTTCCGGACTGGCGGGGAGCGCCAGCGTTTCGCCGGAGGACAGCGTACCGCAGGCGACGCCATTCCCGTCAAGCACTTCATAGCGCCGGTCAATGGCCACGAGCCGGGTTAGCTTTTGCCCGTCAACGGCCATGCCCAGCGTGCGCAGGGAGAGGAAACCGTTCTGGTTATTGCTGACGGAGACATCGGTAACGGCGCCGGGCGAAAGGAGGACGGTCACGGGCGGCTCCATGCGGTATCCATCGGGCGGCTCCGCCTGCGCGAGCGTATATTCGCCCGGCTCGCTCGCAAGGGCAAGCGCCACGCCCGCTTCATCCGTCTCCAGCGGGATGGTTTGCCCCCGGCCGATAAGATGGAAGCGGACGCCTGCCAGGGGAACAGCCCCGTTCGCCCCGTTCCCGGTGAAGGTAACGCGCAGCGCCTGCATGCCGGACCACAGGTTGGTAAAGGTGAGATCGCCAGGTTGGGTCAAGGGCAGGTATTCGCCCTCATGCTCCCCGATAACATAGCCCGCGGGCGCGGACTCCTGTTTGATATAGAGATCCGTGGAACGCGGAAGAAAAACGGCCAGCGGCGTGGGCTGAGAGACAAGCAGGAGCGGGCGAGACGGGTCGGCAAAATCGGGGAAGGGTACAAAATCCCCTCCGCTTCTGGCATATATGCCAAAGACAGCACCCGCGACGCACGGCTGAACCACCGGTTCCAGGGTCTCCGGGTGCAGCGAAACGCCTTGCACGGCCAGCGTATACGTAGGCTCCGCCGGCATTTGGCCGGGGGAGAAGACATATACCGTGCTTCCCAGGACGACGGTATCCGAAACGGCGGGCAGCGCTGCCAGCAGAAAGAAAAAAAACGCGATCCAACCAAAGGGATTTCGCAAGAAATCCCTGCCATTACTACGCCGCATGAGATTCCTCCATGTACATATATGATTGTATCGTAGCGCATGCGGGGAGAATTGTCAATTGATTGCGGCATGTTTGGATATGTTTGGTAAATACCATGAACAATGTCAAAAACCAGTTGACACAAAGTATTCATAACGGTATACTACAATAAAAAATTAAGGAGGGTTTCCATTTCTATGAAGAAACTGCTTTGCGCGATGCTGTCCGCAGTGATGCTGCTGGCGGTGGCGTCCCCGGTATTGGCCGCCGACTACAAAATCGCCATCGTAACCGGCACCACGTCCCAGGGCGAGGAGGAATTCCGCGCCGCGGAATTCCTGCAGAACGAGTATCCGGACATCGTTCTGACCGCGACCTATCCGGACAACTTTTCCTCCGAAATCGAGGCGACCAAAGCGAACATTTTGCAGTTTGCGTTTGATCCGGACGTCAAGGCCATCATCATGTGCCAGGCTGTGCCAGGCTGCGCGCCCGCGTTCCAGGAAATCAAAGAAATGCGCCCCGACATTCTGCTGATCGCCGCCGTGCCGCAGGAGGCCGCCGCCACGATCACCGCCGCCGCGGACGTCGTCCTGTACTCGGATGAGCCCGCGCAGGGCACGCAAATCGTCGATACGCTCAAGAACTGGGGCGTTGACGTGTTCATTCATTATTCGTTCCCGCGCCATATGGCGATGGAAACGATCGTCGCGCGCCACAAGATTATGGAAGAAGCCTGCGCGGAGGCGGGCATTGAGTTTATCGACCGTACCGCGCCCGACCCGACAGCCGAGGCCGGCCCAACCGCGTCACAGCAGTTTATTTTAGAGAACGTGCCCGCCGTCATGGCTGAGTTCGAAGGCAAGAAGGTGGCGTTCTATACGACCAACTGCGGCATGCAGGAACCCCTGCAGGTGGCGGTATTGGCGCAGGAAAACGCGTATTATCCGCTGCCCTGCTGCCCGAGCCCATACCACGCTTTCCCGGCTTCCATGGAGATCGGCGTGGACGAGAATTCCTATGGCGATCCGGAGGCAATGCTGGAGCAGATCGCGGCTGTCCTCGCCGCAAAAGACGCGCTGGGCCGTTTCTCCACATGGGCGCTGCCTGTTAACATGGCGTTCATTCAGGGCGCGTTTGAATATGCCACAAAGTTTATTGCCGGTGAGTTCACCGACCGCAACGACGCGGAACAGGTGTACGCCACCTTGTGCGACGCGGCCGGGGTGGAAAACCTGGATGTCGGCACCTATGTGGACGCGAACGGCCATGAGTATGACAACTACTACATGGTGCTGCTGCCGGCCGTAGATTTTCACGACTACGCGAAGTAAGCGAGCGTGGGAGGCTTGAAAGCCCCCTGTGTTCCCGCCCTTTCCACCCGCATGAACCGCGGTTCATGCGGGTGCCTTTTGAAATCCCACCCATAAGGGGGAAAGACATTGAGCGCTGAATACATTCTCGAGATGCGAAATATCACAAAGGCATATGGTCCCAATCCGGTGCTGCACGAGGTTTCGCTAAAAGTACGCCCGGGCGAGATCCACGCGCTGCTGGGCGAAAACGGCGCGGGAAAATCCACGCTGATGAACATACTCTTTGGCATGCCGGTCATCCACGGGACGGGCGGGTATCAAGGGGAAATGCTCTTGGAGGGAGAAAGCGTGCAGATCCTCTCGCCTCATGACGCCATGGAGAGAGGCATTGGCATGGTGCACCAAGAGTTCATGCTGATCCCCGGCTTTACAATCACTGAAAACATTAAGCTCAACCGGGAGATCGCGCGGCCCAATCTCGTCAGCCGCGTATTGGGGAAAAGCCTTGAGAGCCTGGATATGCGCGCGATGGCCAGGGATGCGCGCGCCGCGCTGGATTCCGTGGGCATGAGTATTGAAGAATACGCGCTCATACAGGGTCTCCCGGTCGGCTATATGCAGTTTGTGGAAATCGCCCGCGAGATCGATAAAACCGGCGTGAAGCTTCTCGTGTTTGACGAGCCGACTGCCGTATTGACCGAAACGGAGGCCGAACAGCTCATCGGCGTGATGCGGACAATCGCGCGGAGCGGTATCGCGATCATCTTTATTACACACCGTTTAAACGAGGTCATGGCCGCGTCTGACAGCATCACGATCCTGCGCGACGGGAAGCTTGCCGCCGTGCGCGAAACAAGCCGGACGACGCTCAACGAAATGGCGGAGCTGATGATTGGCCGCGCCGGGGAGAGCATCATCGAGGTGGAGCGCCGCGCTTTTGACCCGGAAGCTAAGGTTGCGCTAAGGCTAAAGAACCTGGCGGTAGACATGCCGGGCGAAAAGGCGAAACGCGTTGATTTGGATGTGCGCGAGGGGGAAATACTGGGCATTGGCGGTCTGGCGGGGCAGGGAAAAATTGGCATTCCCAACGGAATTATGGGGCTATACCCGGCCACGGGCGATGTCCGGCTCTTTGGCGAGCAGCTCCCCCTAAACGATGCCAGAAACGCGCTGAGCAGGGGCATGGCCATGGTTTCGGAGGATCGGCGCGGTGTAGGCCTGCTGCTGGAGGAATCCATTGAAGACAACATCGCGTTTACCGCCATGCAGGTGAACGGCAGTTTCATAAAGCCCTTGTTGCCGGACCCGGCGCCTGTGCGCAAGAACCTTTGGAAGCTGCTGCTGGTCATGCTGCTCACGGCCGTGTTTCTCACGCTTGGGTTTTATGGCGATACCAAGTGGCCGCGCGTGGAACCGCACGCCGCGCGTACACAGACGGTGGCGATGCCGGAGGACGCCGCCCTGCCAGAGGGCGACCTGCTGGCGGAAGACGACGTTCTTTTGGAGGGCGATACGGATCTGACCCTGGACACGGGCGCGCCGCCGATCGCGCGTATCAGTCCGTTATTCTTCATTTTAGGTTTCATTGGCGTGCTTTCGTTGCTGTATATCGGAATCTATCCGTTCGTGCGTCCTATGACCGAACGGCTGAAGATAAAGGATGGAAAAGCGGTGCGCGAGTACGCGGCCCGCATGATCCGTGAGTTGGACATCCGCTGCCGCGGCCCTTTGCAGCATGCGGGAACGCTGTCCGGCGGCAACCAGCAAAAGGTCTGCGTGGCGCGCGCGCTGGCGCTGACCCCGAAGTTTCTTTTTGTATCCGAACCGACGCGCGGCATTGATATCGGCGCCAAAAAGCTGGTGCTCAGGACGCTTGTAAAGCTCAACCGCGAGCTGGGCATGACGGTTGTCATGGTCTCCTCCGAGCTGCTGGAACTGCGTTCCATCTGTGACCGCATCGCCATTGTTTCCGAGGGCGAGGTAGCGGACATTTTCCCCGCTGACGCGCCGGATGTGGACATCGGCCTGGCGATGAGCGGTATCAAGGCCATGAAAGGGGGGCCTACGCGGTGACGCAAGAGACTTCCGCGCGCGACTCATTTGCTTATACTGTGAAGAAAGCGTTTCGCAATTTTGGCTTGACGCGGTGGATCATTGTCGGCTTTTTCATTTTGCTGCTGATTGGCGCGTTTGCCACGGGCCTTAAGGTACCCATGCTTTTGGGCAACGTGCTGCTGCGCACCGGTTTTAACAGCATTCTGGTGCTTGCCATGCTGCCGGGCATTCAGTGCGGCATCGGCTTGAACATGGGCATGACGCTCGGCATCATCGGCGGCCTTCTTTCCACGCTCATCGGCCTTGAGTACGGCATGACAGGCTGGGGAGGCTTTCTGTTCTCCATAACGCTGGGCGCGGTATTTGGCGCGGCAATCGGCTATTTCTATAGCTTGCTGCTCAACAAGCTCAAAGGGCAGGAGATGGCGGTTTCGATGTATGTCGGATTTGCGTTCGTCGCCTTCATGTGCATACTCTGGATGCTGCTGCCGTTTAAAAATCCGCGGCTGACCTGGGCGCTTGGGCCAGGCCTTCGCCTGACGCACAACCTGAACTCCTCGTTTGGCAAGCTGCTGAATACCTTTCTTGCCTTTGAAATCTTTGGCGTTATGGTGCCCACAGGCCTGTACCTGTTCCTTGGGCTATCCTGTTTCCTTATTTGGCTTTTTCTGCGCTCCCGGACCGGGGTGGCGATGAGCGCCGTGGGTACGAACCCACGCTTCGCCGAGGCCACCGGCATCAACGTCAACCGCATGCGGACGGTTGGCACGGTGTTGTCCATGGTGCTGGCGGCCATTGGTATTATCGTGTTTTCTCAAGGATACGGATTCATGCAGCTGTATAACGCGCCGCAGCAAATGGGGTTCATCGCGGCCAGCGGAATTCTAATCGGCGGGGCGTCTATAGGCCGGGCAAGGATTTCGCATGTTGTGCTCGGCTGCTTTCTGTTCCAAGGCATTTTGACGTTGGGCATGCCGGTCGCCAACGCGCTGGTTCCACAGGGAAACATTTCGGAGGTCATGCGCATCCTTATTTCAAACGGTATCATTCTGTACGCGCTGGCGCAGGCGGGGGGTGAGATACGTGGCTAACCGGCAAAAAAGTATTGGCGCAGGAAGGCTGATCCGCAATAATGCCGTTACGCTGTTGTTCATTGCGCTCAGCGTCGGCTGTGTTCTGCTCTCGGGTATGCGCCTGACCGCGCTGGCTTACGAATTGGTGGGCCGCATCGCGCGCAACGCGTTTATTATCCTCGCGCTGATCATCCCCATCGTCGCGGGCATGGGCATCAACTTCGCGATCACCATCGGCGCCATGGCCGCGCAGATCGCGATCCTGCTCACAATGAACTGGTACGTTTCGGGCATTCTCGGCTTTATCTTGGCCTGCGGGCTGACCATCCCGCTCGCGGCGTTGTTTGGCCTTCTTATAGGTCTCCTGCTCAATAAAATGAAGGGGCAGGAGATGTTTGGCTCGATGATCCTTGGTTTTTTCGCTACCGGTTTCTATCAGCTGCTGTTCTTGTATATCTTTGGCGCGCTGATACCGATCGCCAACCCAGATTTGACCATCGTCGGGGCGACGGGTGTGCGCAATTCGCTTGACCTTTCGGTATCCTATGGGTTTAAGCTGGCGCTGGACAACGTATGGAAGCTTCAGCTCGCGCCTGCCGTATACTGGTCCTGCGGGATTCTTGCGGGGATCTATCTCATCATGTTCCTTTTCAAGCGGACAAAGCTGCGGATGCTGCTGACCGTGTTGATTGCTTCGGCGGTGTGCGTGCTGGCGGTGCAGTGTAAGTTCATCACGGACGTTTTCGCGTTGACCCGCATCCCCATGGCGACAGTTGGCATGGTCGCGCTGCTTTGCGCGTTCAACGTGATCATCATGCGCACACGGCTGGGCCAGCGGTTTCGGGCCGTGGGACAGAACCGTGCCGTGGCGAACGCGGCCGGCATCAACGTGAACAGGACGCGCATTATTGCCATCGTTCTCTCAACGGTGCTGGCCGGCCTTGGCCAGGTGATTTACATGCAGAACTTTGGCGTGGTGCAGACTTACAGCGCCCATGAGCAGGTGGGGCTGTATGCGGGCGCGGCCATTCTGGTCGGCGGCGCGTCGATCGTGCGCGCGACAAACGGCCAGGCCATTCTCGGCTGTCTTTTGTTCCATGCGCTGTTTATCGTCGCCCCTCAGGCGGCGAAGACCATCTTTGGCAGAGCGGATATTGAAGAGTTTTTTCGCAGGTTTATGTCGTATGGCGTCATTGCGCTGGCCCTTGTCCTGCACGGCTTGCGCAGCCGCAAAACGCCGGAGGATACGCTCAAGGACGTAACGGAGAAAGGATGAGCGGCAAAAGAAACTTTTCGCCTGATCTGGCAAAGAAGGGGCTGTCACGCCGGCAAGTTGCCGCGAGACAGCCCTTTGTTTTGTATAGGAAAATAGAAATCGAGTGGGAGGGCAGGCCGTTCATACATCTGCCGGCCTCTCATGCCCCGTACGTATGAGCATAGAGCCCTTTTTCTATTTTTCGTATAAGGTAGCTATATCATGTATTCTACGCTTCATTTCTGCGCGGATATGCAACGGCTCTAAACACTCGCATTTATCTCCAAAACTGAAAAGAATATCGTAGTAGTATTCGTTCTCTATGAAAGGAAAACTAACAATGTAATGCTCATCACCGTCTGGCGAAAAATGTTCACGCGTGCAATAATCAAGCACCCTGTCCATGACAGATTTATGAATGCGAATTTTGATTTTTGTTTGCATAGTCGCCCAAATATCAGTAAAATCTAACCGCGGCTTTTGATAATCTCTTGGCGTAAAAAACTCCTCTCGTATCTGTAGGTTGGATGTGCGGGACAGCCTGAATAACCGAAAATCATTTCTTTTATGGCAATATCCTTGCCAATACCAATGATTGCTTTTCAATACAAGCTGATACGGCTCGGCTGTTCGTGCGGTTTTATTTCCGTAGCGGTCTGCATATTCAAACGAAAGTAGCTTGCTTTCCTGTAAAGCTGTTTTGATAATTTCTAAATATGGCTGTATGTTCCTGCTGCCCATCCACGGGCTTACATCTATAGAAATCTGATTTGCTTTTAATTCAATGTCTTTTGCTCTGTCGGCGGGGATAAAGCTCTTAACTTTTGCAAGGGCGTTTACCAGTTCATCCCCCCATATCATAGTAGAAAGGCTGGAAAGCCCCATCAGGATAGCGGAAAGGTCGGCAGTCGAAAAAACCTTTCTATCCATCTTGTATTCCCGCATGATTTCAAAGCCGCCGCCCACGCCCGATGTTGAGCGAACAGGAATACCCGCCAGGTTGATCGTGTCTATGTCGCGGTAGATTGTACGGGGGGAAACTTCAAACATATCCGCTAACGCCTGTGCGCCTATACGCTCTTTGTCAAGGAGTATCATAATAATGCTGACAAGCCTGTCAACTTTCATCGGATAGCCGCCTTTCAAAATTTCTTTTTATCATTATGGATCGTTGCCATACTGTTGTCAACAATTACATGGTATACTAAAAAAGCAAACAAATCAATCTAACGATCAGGAGGAGACATTATGCAGAAAAAAGCCTTCGTAATAATGGAGAAAGTCTATGTTTACGTCCTCGATACTTTAGCCGACTGGGAACTGGGGTATGTTACTTCGGAGCTGAATTCTGGCCGATTTTTCAAAAAGGGCGCGCAACGTGTATCGCTCAAAACGGTTAGTGATTCTAAAGAGCCAATCCATACAATGGGCGGGATGACAATCGTGCCCAATTGTTTACTTGATGATATTGTTGTGAGTGAAACAAGCATGTTGCTATTACCGGGCGCAGGTACATGGAACGACCCAAAGCATGGCGCTATCATCGAAAAAGCAAGCGAATTTCTCTCTTTAGGCGCTACGGTGTGCGCAATCTGTGGGGCTACCGCCGCGCTTGCCAACTTTGGGCTATTGGATAAGCGTCCGCATACCAGCAATGGGCCTGGATTTCTTGAAATGGTTTCTCCCGGTTATAAAGGGCAAAGTTTTTATATAGACAAGCCCTCTGTAGCGGATAACAACCTTATTACGGCAAGTTGCACCGGGGCTTTGTTGTGGGCGAAACAAATTATTGAGCGTTTGGGTGTTTTTCAATCAGACACACTGGAATCTTGGTATGCATATTTTAGTACCGGTGACCCTAAACATTTCTTTGCCCTCATGCAATCTTTGCCATCTGGCAATGAAAACTGAACACCTTGGCCCGAAGCCGCAAATCAATTTCCCTTGTTCGTGGGGGTTGGGCGTATACCCATCTACGCTGCGTTCAATAATACTTGTCGATACCGCCATAGCCGGTAATCAATTTACCCTTCTTCGTTTTTTCCAAGAAGCTCTTCAGCCGCTTCTTAAACTCATCCGGTCTTTTACGGGCTGCGTCAATGTAAGCAACCCGTATTCTTTTATATGCATCCGAAAGGATCTTATGGTTTTCATCCAGTGACTTTACCGTGCTGTCGATCCAGCCAAAGCACAGGGCTTCCTCCACGGCGTCGTTATAGGAGATGGCGCTCTCGCCGGATGATTGTAATGGGAATACGAACCAAGCCTCGGATTCCGTCGTATGATTATCTTGCAGCCATTGCCGCCATTCCGCTCTGGTACTAAAGCGGCGCGGCGTAATACCAGCTTCCATAAATTTCACCTTTCTGGACATACAGAGCTTTGCCTTTCAGCCTTCTCTACCGCTTGCGGAATAAAACCTCCGCTCCGCGATTCTTTCGCTCGCGAACATAATTCATCTGCTCGGCAGAAAAGTTAGCAACTCCGTTTGGACAAATCCATTTTGCGTGCCGTAGTCGCCGGTGCACACCATGCACCAATCCGTACCGGCCTTTATCACCTGAAGGATTTCGCCCGGGAGGCATTGCCGCAAAACCCTGTCGGATTTTTCAGGCGTCGCATAGATAGGGATTGCTTGAAACGGCTCGCTTATCGTCACTGCCAACGCGCTAATTCGCCAATGTCCTTCAACAAAAAAAACGCAAACATTTTCCGAATCCATTCTTATAAATCCGGTATCATCTTCGACAAGAACGCGCAGCCAAGGGCCGGCTATGGAAATAATGGGTACCTCCGCATCTCGTGGAAAGGTGTATATAACCTTGGATTCCTCTGACGGCCGCGCGTACACCGGCAGAGCATCTACTGCCGTTGCCGCTTGGTAGCTTATGTTCATGGGGCTGTCAAACACATGCAAATTTTCATTTTTGACAAATCCAACTTCCCGGCCATCTATAATCATTGTCCAATCGGCAAATTGTTTAGCGACAAAAACTATGGTGCCCTGTTTTTTCATCGCATGGGGCGATTGCTCATCCATAGCTTCATACACGGGAGCCTGATCCGCCATGGATGCGGCAATCAACATTCCATATATTGCCCCGCTCGTGTCCGTTTCATCGTCGATGCAGCGGTAGGGCACGCGATTTTTCAAAGCGTATCGATACGCGGCGGAGCCTTTTTCAACAGACCAGATCAATTCATTGGCGGAGCGGCGTAAATAGCTGTATCCGTCAAACATGCCGTCGAATTCTACCGTATTGGGTGGAATGACCAGCTCCAGTCTTGTTATGTTTGGCTTGGGCGAGGCCCTATCCCATATAAAATTTTGTATGTCAGAAATTGAAAAAAAGTTTTCCAGCGATTCTATATTGGCGGGAAGCACTACTTTTTCAAGACTCAAGCAATCTTCAAACGCGCCTCTATCGATACATTCAAGAGTGCTGGGCAGAGAAACCGTGGTCAACGCAGTCTGTCCCGCAATGGCGCGATGGTAGATCGATTCAACGCCTTCGGGAACAACAATCGTTTTAAGCGTATTATTGGGAGGAAATGCGTGGGTGCTAATATGCTCGATACCCACCGGAATTTCGAAGTATTCCTCCTGGATAAGTGGGACAGCGATTAACGTTTTTCTGTCCTTGGTCAAAAGCATGCCGTCGATTGCCATCACCGAAGGATGGCTTTCCGCAACATAATAGGTTTGCGGTGCTCGCATGGGATGGCTCACATAATAACCTCGCCAATAAAAATAACTGAAAGGTTCATTTTCGCAGTTCTCGTCATATTCCAATAACATGCTTGCCGGAAAGAAAATGGTCTTAGTATTTTCACCGCCAAGAAACCCATACGCCCCCCAATCAAATGGATTGAAAAACTTCGTTCCTTCCGCGATAACAAGTGCCTCCATTCCAGGAGGAACATATTGCAGCGCTACTCCGCTGCTGCTGTAAACACACCCGTCAATGCTCTTCATATATGGATTCTCATCCGCAATATGGACTGCCTGCAAATTTGGAACATGGTCTCCAGCATCGAGCGGAAAATTCTCAAGCGTAGAAGGCAGCGTTAGCGTTTGCAAATTCTTCGCGTCAATTGTACAATAATCAACCTTCTCAAGGCCTTCCGCGATCGATAGATGCTCCAGATAATCACTTGCTATCCTAAAACTATCGACGCCCGCCGGAATGACAAACGCCTTTGCCCGATTCGCTTGCGGATAATAAAGAAGCTGTGTTCCATCTCCATCTTTGCTATATAGGACATTATCGACCACTTTCATGTGCGGATTCCTTTCGCTGCAGGTGATTGTTTCAAGGGGAGTATTATACAGCGAGATTTTTTCCAGAGACTCCGGTATCGCGATGCTCTTCAAATACGGCGATGTGATCGTCGCTTCCACAGTACCTTCCGGGATATCATAGTGTTCTTCCTCCTTTTGTCTGGAGTAATGAATGATCTTTTTGGTTTCTTTGCTGAACAGCACACCGTCAATGATTTCAAGGTATGGGTTTTGGGGATCGATGATAATCTCTTTGACCTCTATCGACGACGACCAAATCCTGACCTGCTCCATGCTTTTAGGCAATGTAAGAGTAACGTTGCCGCTCATTATATCCAAATCGCAGAATGAATGTTGTCTCTGTATGAATAAAGCGGAAAATTCCGGACAGCCTCGAACTTCGACGGTTATCCGTTTTGAGGCGTTTTCTGATTTGTTTTGATCATGAAACGAAAGGGAAGTTACAGTAGGGCAGTCGAGCAGGTAGGCGGCACGGCCCATTTCACCTATTAAATCTGTATCACAATAGACGTCGACAGTTTTCAACTTTTCCAGCCCTTCAAAGCGAAGATAATCTATGCACTTTACACCGTCTTCAATGACGACCGTTTCCGCAGACGCCGCACCGTCAAACACACGCCCCCCATTGGCCCCAAAAGACACCCGCGCGCCGTCTACTGTGCCATGAATGACGATCTCACGAGCCAAAGGATCAAGGTTTACAATTTCCGCCTTGCCGTCCGTAACATAGTAGATAGCGCCGTCCATGGTCGTAAAGTGGCCTGCCGGCTCAGCGCCTTGCGCCAATGGTATAGAAAAAAGCAATGCCGGAAGAATCCATAAAAAGAACGCTGTTCGCTTGAGCGGCATGAGATTCCCTCCTTTATTATCGAATGTCAAGAACTGGAATATAGCCGGCTTGTTCGATCACTTGCTGCCCTTCCGAAGATAGCATCCAGGAAAGAAATCTTCCGGCAACTTCGCTTCTCTCCCCGCCGCGAATGACGGCATAATATGCCGTTGTAAAAGGATACGCGCCGCTTCGCAGGTTCTTAGGGGAGGGTTCTATGCCCTCAACATGCAGCACTTTAATGTTGTCATTCCGATAAAGCGTATCGATATAATACTTATAGGTATAGCCAAGGCTCGTCTGGCTTGTTTGATAGTTTGCAACGACCTCCACCAGCGTACCCATCCCAACAGATGCGTATCCTTTGGGTGGATCCGCCAGCGGCGCGCCTTGCATTACCAGATTCTCCATCGCCGTCTGGCTCCCGGAGTTTTTTTCCCGCTGGTACGCCGCAATCCTCCGATCCTCCCCGCCAACCTCCGTCCAATTGGTGATTTCACCGCTATAGATTTTTCTGATCTGATCCACGGTCAGGCTCTCCACGGGGTTGTCTTTATGCGTGATAAATACGAATGCGTCCAGGCAAACAGGCTCCATCACGAACCGCATGCCGTATTCATCCGCCAGCGCGAGCTCCTCATCGGAAGGCGCGGTGACGATAATCAGATCGACTGGGTGCTCCGCATCCATCACCGTCTTTTCGGAAGGAATTTTGGGCGTGATGTTCGGTTTTTGGTAGATAAGTTTTTGATAGGCGCTGTGCGTGGTCGTGAAAAAGATGAAGCTTTCAAGGTCGGCTTCCGAAAGACTCAAATGCTGGCGGGCAAACTCCATCGCCATCGGCACGGCGACGGTGGAACCATCCAGACTTGGATACGTTCCATAGCGCCGAATCGTCACGGGTTTTCCTTTCGCGTCGGTGGTATGGATCGAATCGCCAATTTGGAACGCGCTGTCGATAACGATTTGCCGCCACCCTGCGGGCCTCGCGATTTCCTGATTGATCTGCTCCCAGGCACTCTGCTCTCCGGCGTTGCTGCCATCTGCCGCGGGCGCGAGTACAGTACCGGATATGTCCGACCGACTTACGTGAATAGGCGAAAACAGGATTGCAATCAACAAGAAACAAGAAAAGAACTTCCATTTCATTTGCTGTCATTCCTTTCATGAATCGTCCAGTGCTATGGACAGTTATTCTTTCGGGCGATAATGGCCCTCATACCAATGGTGTCAGATAAATCATAATGAGCGGCATCTTCAAAGCGTAAGCCGAAATAATCAAACCCCTTTTTCGTAAATCCGTCTTCTTTGCAAGCGCGGTATAAAGCTCCGTTTTGTTCATTCGAAGTTCCCTTAACATGGCTGCGATGATAGTTTATTGTAGTCATTTGATTGATTGCTGTCAACCTGACAATGATTTTTTGAGTTCCCCCGTTTCTTCCGAAGCAGCAAATTCAAAAAGGAACGGGTCGAATGCATGAGGTCGGGCTTGCTCACGCCGGAAGAAGCCGAAGCTCACGAAAAGCGCAAGGCAAGAAGCCGCGAATGGCAAAAGGAATGGCGGGATAAGAAGAAAGCCGCTATGCCTGAACAACCGCCCAAGCCGCTCTCTCGAAATGAAATTGTTAAACGCAAAAGCGCAGGGTTGCCACTCACACCGGAAGAACTGGAAATATACGAAGCGTGACGGCAGAAGCGTACCGACCAACACCGTGAATGGCGGTACAGGACAAAGACAAGCGATTTGCCGGAAGCGGCGAACCAATAACAGGGATAATCTCAATAACGATAACGCGGAGCGGGAGGCATTTAGCCGCTCTTTGCGTTCTGCTCATTATTGATGAATTTATACCTTACAATCATCAATAATAGTTTTAGGAACATCTTTCTTCATACTATTTAATATTCCAAGTGTTTTTTCCTTGCTCTCAAGGTTATTGTTAATATCGTAATATTGATACAAATAGTAATTACCATAATATCGTAGCGCGGGAAGTTCCGCTTCCAACAGTACTTCAAAATCTTCTTTTTTCATTAACGATTTATCTTTTTCCAATTGCTCAAATTCAGCCATTTTGAATATTGCGGTTTCTTCCGCCGCTTCTTTTCCGCCGTTATGAAGTCTGCGCCATCTTTTTCCGTCGGTATATGTAAGACCTGTTGTAAACGGTAATAAACAAGCTATTCCCATTGAAATCGGCATAAGCCCTAATAATAACCAACCAATATGAAAAGAAAACAGACACACCGACAAAAAAATCATACCTGTAATGATTGATGTTATAGGGCCACCGAGTAAGATTTTCGACCATATCTTTATATTATCATCACTTTCTTTGATCGGGAATGTTCCGCCGACTCCTCCCCACATAACGGGATTCTTTTCAAAATATAAAGTAAGTTTATCACCTTTTCTTTTTATACCAATGAACCCAACAACCAACATAAAAAGTTTCCAGCCATTAGCTAATCCGACGATGATATGACCTAATTCATGTATCATGGCGGAAAGCCAATAACTCAGTAAAGCGATTAGAATAAAAGAAATAATCAAGATAAAAGTTTCCAATTCCTCAACCCCTGTATTACATAAATAATGTCTGTCCGCCGGTATCGTCCTCCGCTCGCCGTTCTCCCACGAGCAGGGTGAAGCGACACAACGAACAGGCGGAACGGTTCACAAGAAGCCCAAGCGGACGGGAAGATGGCGCGGTCATAGCGGCGGATTGGCGGCTTTCGGTTCGGACGTATCGCCGCAGTCACGACAGTAATAGCCCCCTGCTGGGGCCCCGCGGGAGCGCCCACGGCGGTTATGGCGTAGCCTAACCGTCGAGTGGGTCACACGCTTTGAAAAAGCGGGTGATAAGACCTCCAATTCCCTCTGCTATCCGGTATGGCAACGGACTAAAGCAAGCGTATAATCATAACTGCTCCGGCAAACAATCCAATACAGAACCCTGCGGTCAAGCAACACTTAACGGTGGTAGTCCACTTGTTTTTTTCCGATGGTGAAATACTCATTTAGAAAAACTTTCATTGAGTTGTTATTCTTCCCTGTTTTCATCGGGTGCGCATCCCCCACGTCCTGCCCCGGTTCCAGCCACAGTATAGCATGGCACGGTGAATAATTCAACGAAAAGATTTTTTGAGTTTCCCCGTTTTTCAGAGTAAGGAGAAAAGAGAAAGCTGGATGTGTGGTTCTGGAGGTATGCTGCACAGTTTTGTATTTCCGCACGACAAGCCGTAGGTGCATTTGATTTATCCTGTAATATCAAAGGGGTTTCGGACTTGAAACTGTGCATACGCAGTTTAGTAGCTGTGCAAAATCGGTTCAAAGACAACGAAAAACAGCACTGCCGTTACGCCGTGCTGTTTTTCAAATGGTTTTCAATTTAATCCAGCCTGCTTTCTGCTTCCGTGCCATCCCACAGACGGAACTTAAAATATTTTTTCAGACCCCTTGATTTTTCCCTTGGCTTCGGGCATAATAAGGTTTCTCTTGATTTTGCTCGAATCGAGGTGTTCATATGGAATATATCAAAAGAGACATTGACCCGTTGGTTTTGGAAGTTTCAAAAAGCTATTCGGCAGTCATTATAACCGGCCCGCGACAGGTTGGCAAGACGACTACTCTCAGAAGATTGCTGGGAGAAGGACGGCGGTTTGTTTCTCTTGACAATAAAGAGAATCGGCGGCTTGCGCAAACCGACCCTGAGTTGTTTTTGTCACTCAATCCGGCACCGGTAATCATTGACGAGGTGCAATACGCACCCGAATTGTTTCCGTATATAAAAATGGAAATTGATAACGGCGCATCACCGGGAAGTTACCTGATGACCGGGTCGCAGATGTATCGGTTGATGAAACTGGCAGGGGAATCTCTTGCCGGACGCGCTGCCATTCTTCGTATGTCGGGACTTTCACAACATGAGATTTATGGAAACGGCGCGTGTCTGCCATTTGCTTTGAGCTTGGATGCTCTGCAAAAACGCGCGGCGCTCGGCAACCCCATAGATGTACTTGGACAATTTGGACGCATTTGGAACGGCTCACTGCCTGCGCATATCAGCGAAAAGCACTCAAACCGCGATGTGTTTTACAGCAGTTACATCGACTCCTATATTGATCGTGATATTAAAGAAATGGTCGATTTGAAGGATGAGTATTTATTCCGTGATTTTGTACGCGCCGCCGCCTGCCGTGCCGGAGAAATGCTTAATATTCATGCCATCGCAACAGACGTGGGAGTTTCGGATGAGACGGCGAAAACGTGGCTCTCCTATATGGAAAAGTCAGGGGTCATCTTTTATTTGCGTCCGTTTTTCAATAATCTGTTGAACCGCACAATTAAAAAAACGCCTAAGCTGTATTTTTTCGATACAGGCTTGGTGGCGCATTTGACGAAATACTCATCGCCCGAAATACTGATGAACGGCGCAATCAATGGCTCAATTTTAGAAAACTATGTGGTATCCGAAATACTCAAAACCTATACGAACAACGGATTGGAATATTACGCACACTATTACCGTGATATTGACAGCAAGGAGATAGATATTGTTTTGGAAAGTGACGGAGAGCTTCACCCTATTGAAATCAAGAAAACCGCTTCCCCGCCGACCGAACTCACAAGCGCGTTCAAAGTGCTGGATAAGGCGAGCATACCGAGAGGCGTCGGAGCCGTGATTTGCACGAGGAAAGAATTGTCGGCACTCGATAAAGGAACTATGATTATCCCTGTTTGGACGATATAAGAGACTATGTCCTGCCCGCCGGGCTGAACTAACAGCAGCATGCCTCGACACAACAGGAACCCGGCTTTACCGCCTCCATGATATAAGAAGCGATATAGCCGTCCAGCCCGCCGCCCGGTAGCCATGAATTCACGATCTCCGCGCTGTTATCCTTGGGCGTCATTTGGATGTTGACGAACCCCGCCGCAAGCAACATTTCTTTGATGGTGTCAATATGCTCCGCACCGCCGATGCAGCTTGCATTTCGGACAAAATAGCGGGAAGTTTACAAGCTCTGTATCTTCCCGGATTTTCACCCGTGTCTTGTTTTTGCATACAGGACAGATTATCCATTTTTCACTTAGCATAAAATCACCTGCCCTTATACTATTGTTGTTTACCCCTTTCATTTCTATGGTAATATCGGGTTAACTTGGCCCGATGTGGGTTATTTAGGTTGTTTGTGTATTTAGCAAAAGTTACATTGGCTTCAAATTTTTATTTAGGCGTTCAATCATCCATGCGAGACGCTTTTCTCGACCTGCATCTGTTTTTGCATCAAAGTGGCTTCATTTATGGAAGAAGTGTGCGGTTCGTCGATGCGGCTGCTGGTGCTGGAAAGCGACACGCTGCGCAAGAAAGCGGAGC
>WRGP01000237.1 GCA_009787135.1 Bacillota bacterium
CCCCGCCTCATCCTTCAGCAGCACGGTGCGGCGCGGGTCGTTGTACTGGCTTTTGATCTCGGAAAGCTCCGCCTTGATCACACCCATGAGCTTCGCGCGGCTCGCCAGGATAGACTCCAGCCGCCGGATCTCCTTTGTAACCTTCGCGTGTTCCTCGCGCAGGATGAGGATCTCCAGCCCTGTCAGGCGGCGCAGGCGCATATCCAAAATCGCCTGGGCCTGCAGCTCCGAGAGCGTAAAGCGGGCAATGAGGTTTGCCTTGGCCTCTTTATCGTTCTTGGCGGCGCGGATGATGCGGATGACCTCGTCCAAATGATCGACGGCGATGATCAGGCCGTCCAGGATGTGCAGGCGCGCGCGGGCCTGTTCCAGATCATACTGCGTGCGCCGGGTGACGACGTTCACCTGATGCGACAGGAAGCACCCGAGCATGCGCCGCAGGCCCATCTGTTCCGGCTTGCCCTCCGCGATGGCCATGATGTTCACGCCAAAGGTGATTTGCAGGTCAGCGTATTTATACAGCGCGGCCAGCACCCGCTGGGGATCCGCGTCACGCCGCAGTTCAATGACCGCGCGCATGCCGGTGCGGTCGCTCTCGTCGCGGATATCGTGGATGCCGCCGAGCAGGGTCTTCTTTTCCTCGCTGAGCCGGAGTATCTTCTCCAGCATGGCGGCCTTGGACACCTGGTAGGGCATCTCCTTGACGACGAGCAGGGAGCGCCCCGCCGGGCCCTGCTCGATTTCCACCCTGGCGCGCAGGATCAGCCTGCCGCGCCCCGTCTCGTACGCTTCTTGAATTTCAGGCGTGTCCAGGAGGATACCGCCGGTGGGAAAATCGGGGCAGGGCAGAAAGCGCATGAGCTCACGGAGGGTGATGTCCGGCTTATCGATCATGGCGATGGCCGCGTCAATGGCCTCGCCCAGGTTATGCGGGGGGATGTTGGTAGCCAGGCCCACCGCGATGCCGGACGCGCCGTTGACCAGCAAATTGGGGAAGCGCGCGGGCAGCATGTCCGGCTCCTTGATGCTGTCGTCAAAGTTCAGCCGGAAGGGCACGGTATCTTTTTCAATATCGCGTAGCATCGCCATGGCCAGCGGGGCCATGCGCGCCTCGGTATAGCGCATGGCCGCGGCCGCGTCGCCGTCGATGGAGCCGAAGTTGCCATGGCCGTCCACGAGCAGGCCGCGCAGGGAGAACGGCTGGGCCAAGCGGACCAGCGCGTCATACACGGAGGTGTCGCTATGGGGATGGAACTTGCCAAGGCAGTCGCCGACAATGCGCGCGCACTTGCGGTGCGGCTTATCGGGCGAGAGCGAGAGCTCGGCCATGGTATAGAGGATGCGGCGCTGGACGGGCTTGAGCCCATCCTCGGCCCGCGGCAGCGCGCGTTCCAAAATGACGTGCTCGGCGTAGGGGAGCATGGCGCCGGCCATGACCTCCTCCATGTTGGCCTGGAGGATCACTTCGCCCGGCGGCGCGGGGATGTCCGGCTTCTTTGGCATCTTTCCTTACCCCCTCTGCGCGGTATCAGGCAAGTCGGTCTTTTCAAAGGTATCCGCGCGGTTAAAATTGGCGTGCTCGCTGATGAACTCGCGGCGGGGTTCGACCTTATCGCCCATGAGCACGCTGACAATGTGCTCGGCCTCGGACGCGTCCTCGATGGCGACCTGCAGAAGCTTGCGATGGCCCGGGTTCATCGTGGTCTCCCAAAGCTGCTCGGGGTTCATTTCCCCCAGCCCCTTGTAGCGCTGGACGGTATATCCCTTAAGGCCGCGCGTCAATCGCCGCAGCTCCTGATCGTCATAGGCGTATTGCGCCGCGCCCGCTTTCTTGATTTGGTACAGCGGCGGCATGCCAATATACACGTGGCCGTCGGTGATGAGCCCCCGCATGTAGCGGTAGAAAAAGGTCAGCAAAATCGCGCGGATGTGCGCGCCGTCCTGGTCCGCGTCGGAGAGGATGATGACGCGGTGGTACTTGAGGGTCGCCAGATCAAAATCTTCCCCGATGCCGCAGCCCAGCGCCGTGATGATGGAGCGGAATTCCTCGTTGCCCAGCACTTGGTCCAACCGCTTTTTCTCCACGTTGAGCGGCTTGCCGCGCAGCGGCAGGATGGCCTGAAACCGCCGGTCGCGGCCCTGCTTGGCGCTGCCGCCGGCGCTGTCGCCCTCCACGATAAACAGCTCGTTTTCCGAAGCCTTCCGGCCTGTGCAGGCGGACAGCTTGCCCACCAGCGGCGCGGCCTCCAGCTGGTTTTTCGCGCGGGCGACCTCCTTGGCGCGGCGCGCGGCCTCGCGCACCTTGGCCGACTTGGCGGCCTTCTCAATGACCATCATGGCGAACTCCTGATGGCGCAGGTCCTCCAGGTACGCCGTGAGCAGATCCGTGACAATGGCCTCCACCGCGGGCCTCACCTCGCTGTTGCCCAAACGGCCCTTGGTCTGGCCCTCAAACTGGGGCGAGCGCACCATGCAGGAGAGCACGCAGGTAAGGCCCTCGCGGTAATCCTCGCCGGAGAGGTTATTGTCCTTTTCTTTGAGCGCGCCGACGCGGCGGGCGTAGTCGTTGAACACCTTGGTGTAGGCGGACTTGAACCCCACCTCGTGCGTGCCGCCCTCATGGGTGGGGATGTTGTTCACATAAGAAAAGAAATTGTCGGTATATGTGTCGGTATATTGCAGCGCCACAGCCAGCAGGGTATCTTCCTTTTTCCCCTCAAGGCAGACAGGCCGCTCGTGCAGGGCGGCCTTTTCCTGGTTTAGATATTTGACATAATCGGCAATGCCGCCCTCATAGCAATAGACGCGCTCACGCTTCTCCGGGTCTTTTACGCGCTCGTCCAGCAGCGAGATTTTAACGCCCCGCGTCAGGTACGCCAGCTCGCGCAGCCTGTGCGCCACGGTCTCGGCGCTCCAGGCAATGTCCTCAAAGATGGAATCATCCGGCAGAAAGGTGACGCGGGTGCCCTTTTTGCGCGTGTTGCCCACCTTTTCAATGGGCCCGTCCGGCACGCCCGCCAGCACCTTCTTTTCCTTCTGGCTGTACTGGCTGGTGAACGACATATGCCAGTGCGCCCAGTCCACGTAGCTATCCACCGTGAGCCAGCGGGACAGCGCGTTGACCACGGACGCGCCCACGCCGTGCAGGCCGCCCGAGTAGGTGTAGTTCGCGTTGTTGAACTTGCCGCCCGCGTGCAGGCGGGTGAAGATCACCTCCACGCCGGACACGCCCATCGTGGGATGAATATCCACCGGCATGCCGCGGCCGTTATCCTCCACGGTGGCGGCCCCGTCCTTGTGCAGCTCCACGCGGACCTCGCTCGCGTAGCCGCCCATGGCCTCGTCCATCGCGTTGTCCACGATTTCCCACAGGAGATGATGCAGCCCTCTTTGGCCGGTGGTGCCGATGTACATGCCCGGCCGCATGCGCACGGCGTCCAACCCCTCCAGCACCTGAATATCCTTCGCGGCGTATTCCCTTGCCAATGACACAACCTCTTTCCGCTTGCCTTGTTACCCAGACTGGGGTATTATACCATATATAAAATATTTCAGGCAACCGCATGAACTGCGGCGGAATGGGCAAAAAAATCGGAGGCAATAACATAACGATAGGGGTTTGTGATGGCGCGGATTCTTGTGGTGGAGGATAACCCCGATTATCGGGAGCTGCTTCAAAATTTCTTGGAAAGCGATCATTATACGGTGGCCGCGGCCTGCGATGGAGCCCAGGCTTTACGGTTGGTTCACCAGGAATCGTTTGATCTCATCCTGCTGGATCTGATGCTGCCCGGCATAGACGGCTACGGCGTGTGTGAGGCGATTCGCAGGGATTCGAATATCCCCATCATCATGCTGACCGCGCTGGACAGCGAGGCGCACCAGGTGCGGGGCTTTGACCTGCGCATTGACGATTACATCACAAAGCCTGTATCCATGCGGATCCTTCTGCGAAAGGCAGCGGCGGTTTTGCGAAGAACGGCGCCGTCCGAATCCGCGAATCTTATCTTTTATGGCCTCTCTTTGAATGAAAAAAGCCATACCGTCAGCGTCGCGGGGAATCCTGCCCAGTTTACGCTCCGCGAATATGAGATCCTGCTTGCGCTCATGCGAAAGCCCGGCGAGGTGGTATCCCGCAAGGCGCTCCTTTCAAAAGTATGGGGTTATGATTTTTATGGCGATGATAGAATCGTGGATACGCACATCAAAAATATTCGTAAAAAGCTGGGGGCGGAGGATTGCATTGAGACGGTTCGCGGCGTGGGCTATAAACTGCAAAAAGGGAATTAGCGGCAGTCTGACCGCAAAAACCTTCCTCATCTTGCTGTCGCTCTTGCTTGTGATCTGCATGGCGGCCTACATTTTCATCGGCTTGTTCCTGCCTTTTTCAAGCGAAGGGCAGTCCCGCCGCCAGTTGGAGGATAAAGCAAGGGCGCTCGTATCGGAATTGCGCCAACGCAAGGCTGACGAGAGCGGCGCGCTTTTTGTTAGGTTTATCTGGGAAACCGGCGCAAACATAGGCCTGATGAATCAAGCGCGTAAGCCCATCGACTTATTTACTTTTGCGGCAAGCCCTATAAGCGGCGCCGTATCCGGGCGGGAATATCCATTTCGGTTTGCCGATTCCCTTCGGGAATATATCCTCGTGGCGGCGTACAACCCGGCGCGCTCCCATGAAATCTCCCGGGCGATCTGGAGAAGCCTGCCTTGGGTTGGAAGCCTTGTCCTGCTTTTGTCCCTTGCCAGCGCCGTACTATTCTCAAGATACACCACCCGCCCCATCATCCGCATGAGCGGAGCCGCCGCAAAAATTGCCGATCTGGATTTTAGCTGGTACTGCCCCGATCTGCGCCAGGATGAAATTGGCCTATTATCCAAAAGCCTGAACGAACTCTCCGACACATTGAGCGCCGCGCTATCCTCTCTCAAGCGACAAAATATGTCCCTTGCGGATGATATTGCGCTGGAAAAAGAACGCGAGCGCCGCCGTTTGCTGTTCTTTTCCGGCGTATCCCATGAGCTGAAAACGCCTATCGCCATTGTCATCGGCCAGCTGGAAGGGATGCGGGCGGGCATCGGCGTATACAAAGACAGGGAAACCTATCTCGCGCGCTCGGCCGAGATTCTCCGCTCGCTGGACGGCTTTATCAAAGAGATATTGTCCGTTTCCCATATGGATATAGCGGAAAATTCTCTGACGGCGGTGAATCTGGCGGAGATTGCGGAGGAGTGCGTGGAATCTCGCGATATACGCGCGGAACCGCCAAGCATCCGGTTTGCCGCCGAAATCGAACCGGATGTTCTGATCGCGGGCGATGGGCCGCTGCTGAAAAAAGCGCTCGCGAATGTGATCGGCAACGCGGCGCTGTATACGCCCGATGGCGGAGCGGTCCGCGTGGCTCTGGCGCAAAAGGGCCGCCACGCGGTTCTTACGGTGTTCAATTCGCCCGCGCATATTCAGGCGGAACATCTGCCCCGCCTCTTTGAGGCGTTTTATAGGGCTGACCGGCATTCGAAACATGGCGGCGGGCTTGGGCTGTATATCACCCGCATGATCCTGGAAGCGCACAAGGCGGAATATGCGATCGCGAACGTTAAGGACGGCGTACAATTCACCATCTCCTTTCCGCTGCTCCCTGTAGCCTGATTCGACAGCGTCCGGCACGGTTTCACACAAAAAACACAGTATCTCCAGATAAACTCCACATACCGTCTGCTATAATGGCGGGAGGAGGTTGCTGCGTATGAAAATTGAAGCGAACCAACTCACGATGATTTACCCTTCCGGCAAAAAGGCCCTGCAAAACATCTCTGTGCGGATGGAGAGCCCAAACCTGATCGGCATTCTGGGGCCGAACGGCGCGGGCAAAACCACGCTGATGAAGCTGCTGATTGCCGGCCTCATCCCCACCAAAGGGGACATCCTGCTGGATGGAAAGGCGCTTTTGCCCCAGGAGAATCGCTTGAAGTCCCAGCTGGGCTACTTGCCGCAGAGCTTTGGCCTGTATGACGAGCTCAGCGTGTGGCAGTTTCTGGACTACATGGCGGCCTTGAAGGGCTTGAAGGGCAAAAAGGCGATTGACGACGCGCTTGCGGTCGCAAACCTTGCGGAGCACCGCAAGGTCAGGATCGGCGCGCTTTCGGGCGGGCTGCGCCAGCGGGTTGGCATCGCGCAGGCTTTGCTCGGCAATCCGCAGCTGCTCATCCTGGACGAGCCTACGGTCGGCCTGGACCCTGAGGAGCGGGTGAAGTTCCGCAACATTTTCTCCGAGATGGCGCGGGATAAGCTGCTGCTGCTCTCCACGCATATCGTGGAGGACGTGCAGTCCATCTGCAACCGGGTATTGATCGTCCATGACGGGCACATTCTCTTTGACGGCGAGCCTGCCGAGCTGATCGCCCGGACGGAGGGGCATGTGGGCGTGTATGTCTCGCAGATCGGGGATCCAACCCCGGAGGGCTGCCAGGTCGTCTCCAAGGTGAACACCGCCAGGGGCATCCAGTGCAGGGTCGTGGCGGAGTGCCTGCCTGGGTTTGCCAAGGCCGCTGAGCCTACTTTAGAGGATGCGTACCTCCACCGCATCGGCAAGGGGGCGGATGCGCTGTGAAGGCTTTTGCGCTCTATCGGGTGGAACTGAGGAGGCTTGCGCTGTCAAAATTCACTTGGATTGCCGCGGGGCTGAGCGTTTGCGGGCCGCTGTTTGGCTATGATATGTATGTTCCATCCAGCACATGGGTGATGACTGGGAAATATATCGCGAACCCCGTCTTGGCGGGCGCCGTGCTTTGGGCGGTGTTATCCATGCTGGAATCGGACAGGATCTATCGCGCTAAAACGGACGTTCTGACGGATGCCGTTTTGTCCCCCGATACGCTGGCCGCTTCGCGTATGTTTGCGGTCATGACGCTTTGCGCGGCGGTATCGCTGCTTACGGCGCTCGTTTACCTGCCTTACACAATGAACAAGGTTGGTTATCTGTTTGAACTCGGGCTCTATGCTTACAGTTTTCTCATTGTGCTGCTGCCCACGTGGTGGATTTCAATCCTGCTGGCGGCCGCGCTTTATCAGATTACCCGCCGCATTGAGTTGGCTGGATTGCTGTATGCCGTATGCGTGTATTTCAGTTTCAGCCAATTTTTTGGGAATCATTATTTTACGCATTGGATCAATCCCATTATTCTCAGCTATTCGGATGGATTTTCAAACGCATCCCCGCTGCGGATCACCCTGTATACCCGTTTCATATGGCTGGCGATTGCGGGCGGAGCGTTTGCGCTGTCCTTGCTGTGCATGCGCCGGTATCAAAAGAATCTCCTGGGCTCAATTGCGCGGGGGGTTCGTAAAATCTATATTCCAATCACAGCGGCAGCGCTTGTCAGCGCTGGAGTATTCTTGTGGACAGGACAGCCTTTTGTTGACCACGGCCCCATAGAATATGATTATGAATATAGGTACAGGCGAGATGTTGGAAGCAGCAATACAAGGGTATCTTCCGCGTCATACCGGCTGGAGCCGAACGTTATGGCTGGAAGGCTGAAGGGCCGCGTCACCTTTGACTTCACGAAATATGGTGAGGGTGAAGACTGGATTGCGATGAACCCTGGGTATACAATTGCCAAAATGACCGTAGATGGTGACGATATCCCCTATAAAACCCTTATAGGGTCGGAGGTGAACGGCGAGCGCAAGACAGTTTTCACGCTGCCCCCGGTATCAGCCCGGCGAAACCTTGTCGTTGAATACGAGGGATTCCCTTCTTCGGCGAAATGTTTTCCGCTTTCTGTGACAACAGAGATCAGCCTCGAATACATTTCGCTTATCAATGACGGCGTTGGCCCGTTCTCAACGAGTTTCGTGCCTTGCGCGAGTTCAACGTGGGAATTGATTCTGCCGTCAGGGCTCACGCCCGTTGTGGATCATGTGCTGCTGGAGAACCCGGAAGACAATCACAACGGCACCAAGACATGGCGTACGACAATTTATAGGTATGGCTTGCCTTGGATACTCGCGGCTGATTTTGACGCCATAACCTTTGAGGCCGCGGGCACGGCAGTGGAGCTTATATATGCGCATAAGTATGACAGAAACATGAGGGAATACGGGGTTTCCAAAGCCATTGCCGACGTGATGAATTACTGCACCGAACATCAGGGAAAGCTCGGCTTTGCCAAAGGGAAGCGGTTGGTCATGCTGCAGCGCAGCGCGATGTTTGGCGGCGGCAACGCTGGCGATGGTTGGGTGGAGTGGAGTGAGGATATTTTTACGCAAAGCAATCTAAGTGATCCGCTAAAAGGCGCGTCCGCCATGGAGGTTTTCGCGCACGAGATCATTCACGAGTGGTGGGGCGGTCTCGGCGTCGTCTGCGGCGAATACGACGATCCGTTCTATGCCGCTTGGTCGGACGAAGGGCTTACCGTATACACAACATACCGGCTGATGAAAGAAAAGTACGGGGAGCTATACGCTGCACAGAACTATATAGATGTCTGGCAGGCGGCGGTTGATAAACAGAACAGGGGCTTCTATTACCGCCATCCGGAATATCTTGCGAAGCTTCCGGAGCAGTATCAGGCACAGCTGAATTCCGAGGCGCGGGAAACGAATCAATACTGCCGTATGCCGCTGATGATCCTCAAAGCCGAGAGGCTGGTGGGCGGAGAGGCAAAATTTGACGAGATATTACAAGCCATTCATCGGCAATACGCGTCAACAGGGCAGATGTTCACCTACCAGGATTTCCTGGACGCCTGCGACCTGCGAGAGGAGGATGTAATCCTTGAACAAGATTTTCAAATATGAGCTCAGGCGGCTCCTGTGGAATAAGTTTTTCATTGGGTTGCTCCTCATCAACGGCCTATACGCCTGGTTCGTCTTAACCGGCGATATCATTGCCGGCGTCGCCTACACCGCGCCTTTTTCGCCCTGGAGCTTTGGCGCGTACCTGGCAAAGACCATGCCCATCACGGTTTTAACGGTTCTGTTCCTGCTGACTTTTTACTACGCAAAAAAGGAAAAGCGGGTGGAGGTGCTAACCGGCGCGACGCCGGTCAACCCGGTCCGCTACTCCCTTGTCAGAAGCGGCGCGATTGCAACGGCTTTCTTGATCCTCGTTGCCTTACTTCTGGGGCTGAGCCTGTACTTCTATGCTTCCATCCTTGACTATTGGCATGTTACCCCATTCATCCTGCCCGCGCTGCTGGTGCTCCCGCCTTGCCTCATTTTCGCGTTGGGCGCGGGTCATTTGGCCGGGCGGCTGCACGTCGGATTGCTGTATGTCCTCATGCTCGCGGTTCTGCTTGTTGGCTTTGGCGGGATCGGCGGGGCGTTTGATCCTTTCGGCGGCGGATATTTCAGCGTCTATCCCCTCTCCTTGCCTGCCGGCGCGGATGGCGACCCCGCCTTTACGCTAAGCGCCGGTTTTTTGATCGCGAGGGCTGTGTATTTGGGTGTGGGTGGGGGGTTGTTCCTGATGGGGATAGGCGCGGCTCGAAAAAAGGCAACGACCGCGTAAGAAGGGGGGATGCTAGGGGGCTCTGCCCCCTAGAACCCCCGCTTAAGGGATAAATCCCTTAAAAATCCCTTTTTTTCGCCTCACGGCGAGGTGTCTTAAGAATAGAAAAAGGCGATTGCCGCTTCGATATCGTCCGTAGTAAGGCAATGCAATATATAGCTACAAGGTATGTCTGGTGATTGTTAAAATTATTAAAGTTTCAATATATCTTGACAAAAGTATTATATGTTGTATATTTTTAGAAAATAATGAATGATTTATTAAATAGAGGGGGCAATGGTCATGCACAAACATTTAGCGGTTTTGATGCTGGTTTTTCTGTTTTCTGCGGGTATGCTGTCTGAAAGATCGCTTGCAGCCAGCGGTATTGTCCAATATCAATACGGTGATGCATTTGAGGCGGCACTATTTGCTGCAGAGGGTGATGAAGTAGCGTTGGCAAATATGCCATCGTTGATCGTTGGCCGCTCTTCTGCCACAAAAGACCATGACGCCCAAATGGGTGCATATTTTGATTATCGTACAATACAGACAGGAATACAATATACTCAACAAACACGTGAAGCCTTTCCGTTTGGGAAAATTGTTTCCATTTATTTCTATGGTGATAAACTGTATTTCCTTGACAATCAAAAAAACTGTATCCATGTTGCGGATGAAAATGGAAATATACTGAATACTATTGGCGTAGCTGGTAATGCGCCGGGAGAGTTAATGAATCCCGCGGCATTTACAGTGGTAAACGATGAGATTCATGTGGCCGATTTTGGAAACAAGCGTATACAGATTTTTAGTTTGGAAGGGATATCAAAAGAAACAATTTCTTTGTCTTCTATGCCTGAATATGCCGAATATGTAAGCATTGGAAAGGTTGAAGATGGATATTTGCTTGCCGTAAGAACGCACGAAAAACAGCCCACAGTATACTTTTGTAGAATCGATGGCTCTATATCGGAGATTTCTGAGAAGACAATGGGCCTAATTGCTACAAATGAGAATGATTGCTTTTATATAGAATTTGGACAATATGAAAAGTATTCGGGCGGTTTTCGTTTCTCAACAGGCGAGAATGCAGTGTTCAAATGGAATGGAGAGTCGCTTGTAAAGCAAAAAACAGCCTATCCGTATGGCTTTTGGATTTATCCCAGCGCATATTGCATAGATAATAGCTGGTATGCGTTTTCCGGATCCTTTGCCAGTGTTGACAGATTTGATATGGATTGGAATTATGTAGAAACAATACTTACTCTACAGGAAAACATGGAGGAGCAAGGATTCATAGGAGTCAGTTTTGCAATGAGCAATAACGGAAAGATTTATGTTTTCGCGCCAAATTTTCAAAAACTATATATCTTTACGCCATCGAAGTAAACGATGAAAAAGGTTAGTTTTTTTAAAAGCTTGTAATGCGAAGCATGTTTAGAAAGCCAAATTATTGTGTTTTTTATTGGCTTCTTTACGTCTGGGCCTATATCCCATTTACAAGTATCCCTAAGAACCTTTCTCTCAGGAAGAAATTGACATGATGGCTGTGCGAAAAGATGAGGCATTGTTTGCGGAATGCAAATGGCAAAACGCTGAAGCGAATGTCGATGTATATTATGAACTAAAGCGCAAGAGCGAGATGTTTGGTTTTGCGAAAAACCATCTATATATATTTACAAAAAGGGCAGCTGCCGCGAAATTGCTTCAGCTTCAATATGAACATCAGCTTGTTACGCTTTTTGCGCTGCCGGAGATGATTGAGGAATTCAAAAAGCAGGAATCCGAACAGCCCGGAGTTTATGAAGTATGAAGAAGAGCTTCTCACTACCCTCCTCAGTTTCCATATTGACCATCCACATAGGGCAAAATCGCCCAAGTAACATCGTCAGCAAGATTGCTTTTGATTTCGATTTTTGGCGGCCATCCGGCTGTCGATTTATCACAAGGATAACCGTTGCAATCAATACATTTGATAAATCCTTTTTCTTTGGCGCACTTTTTTTGTACGCAATCATGTTTGCCGCCTATACCACCATTACAACAACCGTCACAGGGTGGAAATTCTGCGTCAGGCGCCTCATATACTCGCTTAATTCTCTCTTGTAACGCCTTGCGGAACTCATCGCTGATGGCTTTGCCTGTATAGTGTACGCATAAGTCACAGCGATGTCCGCAATCGGAATACATTGCTTGTTCTTTTGGAAACGGCTTGCGGTTGGGATTTTTCTTTATCAGTATCATCTCTTTGACGGCTTCCAACATTGCCAGATTGTCTACCCGGATCAACATCCATAACCCGTCGGGCAGTGCATGAGCTTTGTTATAAAGGTCCTGTATTGCCTTTGGAAATTCGCCGAGCCGAGCCTCGAATTTCTCGCGCTCGGCTTTGCCGTAAATAATCTGAAAATCGTAATGATCTTCATGGATGTTGATAGACAAGATTGTTCTTTTGCCCTGCCGGAATTTTAGGCAATCTATGTCGTAGTATTTGCCCGGTACTTCATCGAGTTTATACTTCCCGCGCATGAATCGCATGGTTTCCTCGCTAACTTTTTGCAGTTCGGCCTTTTCGTTCACAATTTCACCCTCCATCAACCTGTTTTTAGTATCAAATGATTTCAAAAAGATGCTCGCAGTATTTTTCACCGTTGGAACTGATTGGCGAAGATACTATTTCTAAAAGGTGCAGTTTCACGCCGAGAAAGATTTCAGAATGATATTTCACAGATCCGCTGCAACAGCCACAATACGTAAGGGAAACGGCTGTAGATTCCGGCAATTGATGTATAGTCGGGCAGCAGCATATATATTTTCCGTTAGTTTTGTAATACCAAAATATACTCAACGTTCCGTCGTCATTCAATTTGTGGCGAGGCTGCTCGTTCATTTTCGTTGCGTTTAATAATTCAATACGTTCCATTATGGTTTTACCGTTAAGCTTTGACATTAGTTCGGAAAAATGAGGTTCATGCGCATACTTTGCACAGCCCTGCTCCGCCATGACGGAGAAGATTTGGTCTTTTGACAGCAAATTATCCATTTGCTCTGCAAACGCGACTTTTTGTTTCGGCGTTTCTTCTTCGGTTTCCGGGAAAATAAACCGCTCCATTATTTCCGCCGGAATACCTTTGTCCAGCATAGTCCGCTTGATTTCCTTAATGTTCATAACCAACCACTTGCTCCTTTTTATTTTTCACGCGTATTGGTACAAAAACATCCTGTTGATATTGGTTAAACGTACTGACAATATCCCCCGGCAGGATTTCCTCGATCAGTTCATCTCGCAGCAGCTTACCTTCCGCGTCGGCGTCAAATTCATAATGGTCGCTTCCGCTAATATAGTCCCGCAGAAGAACGAAGGTATCGTCCATATCTGCCATGAAAGAAGTGGTTATGGCGTATAATCCGCCCGGAAAAGCCTCATCAATATAGCCCGTCGCGTTTTCGTAGCCTTGCGGAATTTTCATAAGCATTACCCATTCGTCATTTGGTTCTTTTCTGAAAAAGCAATTTCTTAGTCCGGGTTCGGATATAAATCCATATTTTGCAAATAAGTTTTCGTCTAAACCCTCCGCTTGTCCTGTTTTCAATCGGGAAGTCAACACCCGCATGGGTGGCAGCCGAATAACCCGAACATCGTGCAGCTTTAATGCGTCCCTGCTGATTTCCGACAGCTTTTCAAACGTGACCGGCTCGCTTTTTTCTGCTGTGGCAAGACGCTTTTCAGTTTCCTCGTACAATAAAGGTATGGCGGATATTTTCTTAATGCCGCTCATCAGCATCTTGTGAAGGAAATCATCCACGAGCCGCCTCAGTTCAGACAATGCCGAAATTTCCGTGTCGAGTGATTCGAGCTTGTCCACAAACGCTTGAATCAATGCCTCCATGTTTTCACTTTTGAAAATTGTGACTATATCCTTAATGGGAATTTGTAATTTTCGCAATATAACAATTTGCTTCAATCGCTCCAGCGCGTCGGTGTCATAATATCTTTGGGCTTTATGATCAGGATGGCTGCTCCATAGCAACCCCATTTCCTCATAATATCTCAACGTCCTGCTGGATATTCCATAGCTGTCAACGACATCGTTTATTCTGAGCAAGTCCATAAGAATCACCCCACCCATATATCATACAAGCTGACGCAACGTCAATGTCAATACTTTTGGGAAAATTTGTTTTTGTAAAATTTTTGCACATTCGATGAACATAGCGTACGCTCTTGTATGCCGCACACAATATACCCAGGAAACCTTTTTTACCTTTCATTCGTTTGTTGTACCGCACGGATCCTATTTTGCGCTATAATGTCTCAAACACCATTCCGCGCGCAAAGGGGGCCTGCCGGTGGATTTTTCATCCGCGCCCATCCGGCTTCTGATCGGGCGGGGGGACACGCATTGCGCGTGCGGGCGCCCCCATACGACAGAGCTTTCCTTTGTGCGCATCGAACCGGGCGCAACGCGCGCGGTCCCCGAGGCGCTGGCGCGCGCGGGCATCGCGCGCCCTTTTATCGTCTGCGACGCAAACACGCGCCAGGCCGCGTGGCCAACCTTAGAGCCTGTCCTCCGGGAGGCCAATATCCCCTATACCCTGCACATCCTGCCCGGCGGGCGCGCGGAGCCGGACGAGCGCGCCGTCGGGTCGCTTTGCATGGCCTTTGACCGTCGGTGCGGCGGCATTCTGGCCGTGGGATCGGGCGTGATCAACGATTGCTGCAAGGTTTTGGCGCATGCCGTGGGCCTGCCGAGCGTTTCGTTCGCCACCGCGCCGTCCATGGACGGCTATGCTTCCAATTCATCCTCCATGATCCAAGGGGGGCTGAAGGTCTCCCTCTATAACGCGTGCCCCGCCGCGATTGTGGGGGATATCGATATCATCCGAAACGCGCCGCTGCGCATGCTCTGGGCGGGGCTTGGGGATATGCTGGCCAAGTACGTTTCCCTGTGCGAATGGCGCGTCGCCCGCCTGGTAACAGGCGAATACTATTGCGAAAACATCGCGGGGCTTGTGCGGGCGTCGCTGCGAAAGGTCGCGCGAAACGCGGAGAGGCTGGCCGGCCGCGACCCGGAGGCCGTGCGGGCGGTGATGGAAGGGCTTGTGCTCTCCGGCGTGGCCATGAGCTTTGCCAAGATGTCCCGGCCCGCCTCCGGCCTGGAGCATTATTTCTCTCACGTATGGGAGATGATGGCGTTCGCGGCGGGGAAAGCGCCCGACCTGCACGGGATACAGGTAGGGGTGGGCACATATCTGACGCTTAGGCTGTATGAGCAGGTTCGATTGATTCAGCCGGATCGCGAAAAAGCGCTCCGTTTTGTCGCCGCCTTTGATGAGAAGGCATGGGAAGCGCAGACGCGGGGCATCTTCGGCAAGGCGGCGGAGTCGATGATTGAGATGGAAAGGACCCTATACCACAAAAATGATCCGAAAGGCCACGCAAAGCGGCTCGGGAGAATCCTCGAATGCTGGCCGATGATCCTGCGGATCATCGAAGAGGAGCTGCCCCCGGCGCGAGATATCTTGCGGCTGGCGCAAACCCTTGGCATGCCCATCCTGCCGGAGGAAATTGGCATCGCGCGCGAGGATGTGGCGCGGGCGTTCCTTGGCTCGCGGGATATTCGCGATAAGTATTTGACGAGCTCGCTGCTGTGGGATCTGGGCCTGCTCTATGAAATTGATCTTCCCCTTTCGTAACCCCAGGGGGACTCATCAGGGGCCGCGGCCCCCTGATGCAAATCCGGCATCGGCGGTTCCGCCGCCGAACGGATGAAAACCCCGAAGGATTTTCCGCCTTGCGTCATCCCCTGAAATTCCTCGGAATTTCAGGGGATGACGTTCCTGTTCCCGTCCTCGCGCCCGCATGAACCGCGGTTCGTTCGGGTGTGTTTTCACCTCTCCGGCGTATGGGCATACGCTGGTATAGGGGTGGTAATACGCATGCGGATTCTTCGTATTGACGGGGGCCATCGGCTGGCGGGGGAAACACGGGTCGGCTGCGCCAAGAACGCCACGCTGCCTATCTTGGCGGCGGCATTGCTGGCGGACGATCCGGTTACGATCCTTAAGGCGCCCGACATCGCCGATGTGGAGATCATGCGAGACATCCTGAAAATGCTCGGCTGTGAAACCGTGCGCCTGGGCGACGGCGTAATGGTGGATCCTACGGGCCTGAAGGATAGCGCGCTGCCGGACCAACTCGCGAAAAAACTTCGCTCCTCCGTTTTCTTGTTGGGGCCCATGCTGGGGAAACTTCGCCGCGCAACCGTTACATACCCGGGCGGCTGCGATATCGGCCTGCGCCCGATTGATCTGCACCTCAAGGGGCTTGAGAGCCTAGGGGTGCGCATTTCGGAGGAGGGCGGCCTGATCGTTTGTGACGGAAGCGCTATGCATGGCGGCGTTGTGCATTTTGATTACCCAAGCGTGGGCGCGACGGAAAACGTGATGATGGCCGCGGTGCTGACGCCAGGCCGCACGGTGATCCACAACGCGGCCCGCGAGCCGGAGATACTGGACCTTCAGCGGTTCATCAACGAGATGGGCGGCAATGTATCGGGCGGGGGGTTACAGACCATCGTCATCGACGGGGTGAAGAGGCTGCGCGGCGCGGCATACCGGCCGATGCCCGACCGCATTGTCGCGGGCACGCTGCTGGCGGCAGCGGCCATTACGGGCGGGGAAATCACCGTGCTGGACGCGATGGCCTCCGACATGATGGCCATCATCTCCAAGCTGCGCGAGATGGGCTGCCGCATTCAAGAATCCGATGGGCGGATTGACCTGATCGCGCCCAGGCGCCTTAGGGCGTTTAAGCATTTGGAGACACAGCCGTATCCCGGCTTCCCCACGGACATGCAGGCGCAGATGCTGGCCCTTGCCACCGTGGCAGAGGGAAGCTCTGTCATTCTGGAAAAGGTATTCGAAAACCGGTTTACGCATGTGCCTGATTTTACCCGCATGGGCGCGGATATCCTCGTCAACGACCGGGTGGCCGTGATCCGCGGCGTATCGCGGCTGCATGGCGCGCGCGTCACGTCGCGTGATTTGCGCGGCGGCGCGGCGCTTGTCCTCGCGGGCCTTGCCGCGCAGGGTATCACCGACGTGGAGCAGGTCGCGCTGATCGACCGTGGGTACGAGCGGCTTGAGGAGCAGCTATCCGGCCTTGGGGCGCGCATCACCCGATTGGAAGCATAATCACGGCAAAAGCAGGAAAAACAAAACAAACGGAGAAAAAACGTTTCATTGCCTTGCGATGAAAGGAAGAGTTATGCCATCGAACGCATATGACACAAAGCAGCGGCATCCCGGCGCCGTCGCCCTGTTTGTGTTGCTGATCGTGCTTGCGGTTGCCATGATGATCATAAGCAATACGGTTTTTGCCGTCAGGTCCGTTTCCGTGGAAGGGAACCGCTTTTGCAGCGAGGAAGAGGTGGTGGCTTCCGCAGGCATCCGCCTGGGCGAGAGCATGTTCGCCATTGATTCCAAAAAAGCGCGGGATGGCATCAACGCGAACCGGTACCTTCGCTATGTCGGCATGTGGCGCAATTTTCCAAGCCATGTGACCCTCCGGGTGGAGGAGAACGCGCCGCTCGCGACGATCATGTCCATGGGCATGCTGGTGATGATTGGCAAGGATAGCGTCGTGCTGGAAGAGAGCGCCTATATCGACATGCTTTTGCGGATTCCGACGATTACGGGCGCGCAGGTGGATAAGGTGCGCGTAGGATCACCGGTTGTATACGCGCAGGCCGGGCAGGCCGAGGCGATTGAGGAGATACTGGGCACGCTGGAAAACATGGACGCGCTGGACGAAGTATCCGAATTGAATGTCAGCGCGCTGGACAACCTATATCTGGTAACCGAGGATGGATTGCAGGTCGTATTGGGCGGCAGGGAGAATATGGGGGAGAAAATCTCGCTGATGATGTCGCTGCTGCCGGGCCTTCGGGGTTCCTTGGAAATCCGCGGCGGTGTTTTGGATGTCACGACGGGGGTATCGGGTGATTTTCGCCCGCCGAAAGGCGCGCCAATCAAATGAGCTCCGGTTCATTTGGCTGGGAAGGACGCAAGGTAGAAAATCCCCGTGGGTTGTCCGCCGAAAAAGGCGTGAAGGGGAGGCACCGCGATTTGTAAAAAACGGACGGTCGGTTTGAGTTCGTAAAAAAAGCGACATAACCGCTAAGTTTTTTACGTTTTTCGAGCCAAAAAACGCAATCCTTTCTTGCAATCATCGGCGGGAAAGGGTACAATGAAAATGATGTAATGGGCGCATCAGCTTATGTGTACCTTTTTTTGGCGTAGTGGTTCGCCTGTACCCAAACGATAGGGGGTATCCGATAATTATGAAGAACATGGCGGTGGCCATTGACTTTGGGACGTCCAAGGTCGTGACCCTCGTTGCGGAGAGCGGCGGGTACCACCGGTGCGATATCATAGGCGCTGGCGTTGTCCCTTACGACGGCTATACCGACGGCTATTGGAACACGCCTGAAAAGGTTAACGACGCGATTCACGCCGCGATCCAAGAGGCGGAGACGCAGGCCAGCCGCCGTATCCACGAGATTCATGTGGGCGTCCCCGGGGAGTTCTGCCGGGTTTATGTTACGGAGACGACGCTCCAGCTGCAGGGCGTGGACCCGCACGTCACCCCTGCGGATGTGGAAAGAATTTTCGCGATGGCGGATCAGGAGATCCAGCCTGTGCGCGGCGTCATCATCCACCGCTCGCCCGCCTGGTTTATGGTGGACGACGGGAAAAAGACAATGGAGCCGGTTGGCATCAAGGGGTCCACGCTCAAGACCTTCGTGTCTTTCATTGTCGCGGATGAATTTTTTCTAAACGATATCAACCGCCGGATGCAAAGCCTTGGCATTGAAGTCGCGGGCTTTTTCTCCTCTCCCATGGGCGAGGCGCTGCTGTTCCTTCCGCCGGAGGATCGAGACCGAACGGCGGTTTTGATCGATATCGGCTATTTGAACAGTGAGATTATGGCCGTGGAGGGCGACGCGCTCGTTTTTCACAAGGTCATTCCCTTGGGCGGCGCCCATATTACGGTGGATCTGACCTATGGGCTTGAGGTGGCGATGCCCATGGCGGAACAGATTAAACGAAGTTACATTTTCGGGATGCCCGGCGGTGATAATATAGAAGCCGTGGACAGCGCCGGGCGCGCGGCAAGTTTCACGCGCGAGGACGTGGCCAGGGTGCTGGAGCCGCGCGTGGACGAAATTTCCGAGCAGATCCGCGAGGAACTCAACCACAGCGGGGTCAGGCTTGGAAGCTGGTCGAACGTGTACCTGACCGGCGGCGGGCTGGCCATGATGCGCGGCGGCCGCGAATATCTTTCCGCGCAGATGGAGCGGCCGGTGCGCGCGCCTTCACCCAAGGCCGCCAAGCTCAACAGCCCGGTTTACTCCAGCGCGCTGGGGCTGATGGACCTTGTTTTTGAGACGATCGAGCAGCAGACCGAAAGCGGCGGGATTTTTGATAAGGTCAAGGGCTTGTTTAAATAACGGACGGTAACAAACGGGCGGGACGGAAATGCCCGATTCACAGTGCATAAGGGGGATGACAATGCTCGAGTTTGAGGTGGACAACAACAGCTACGCTTCGATTAAGGTTGTCGGTTGCGGGGGCGCGGGCGGCAATGCCGTGAACCGCATGGTACAGGAGGGCCTGCGCGGGGTGGAGTTTATCTCCGTCAATACGGACAAGCAGGCGCTGGCCCTGTCCCTGGCGCCCAACCGCGTGCAGATCGGCGAAAAGCTGACAAAGGGCCTGGGCGCGGGCGCCATACCCGATATCGGGCGGCGCGCCGCGGAGGAAAGCCGCGAGGAGATCGCGCAAATGCTCAAGGGCGCGGACCTCGTGTTCGTCACGGCCGGCATGGGCGGCGGCACCGGCACCGGCGCGGCGCCCATCGTGGCGGAAGTGGCGCGCGATCTTGGCTGCCTGACCATCGGCGTTGTCACCAAACCGTTTATGTTTGAAGGCAAGCAGCGCATGAAGAACGCGGAGGGCGGCATCCAGGACCTGATGCAGCGCGTGGACACGCTGGTGGTGATCCCCAACGACCGCCTGCTGCAGGTGGTCACCAAGGGCACCACGATGATGGAAGCTTTCAAAATCGCGGACGATACGCTCCGGCAGGGCATACAGGGCATTTCCGACCTGATCGCCGTGCCGGCGCTGATCAACCTGGACTTTGCCGACGTGAAGACCGTCATGGAATCCGGCGGCATGGCGCACATGGGCATCGGCGTGGGCAAGGGTGAGAATAGCATGGTGGAGGCGGCAAAGAACGCCGTATCAAGCCCGATGCTGGAAACGTCCATCGACGGCGCGCGCGCGGTTCTGATGAACGTCACGGGCGGCACGAACATGTCGATTGTGGACATCAACGAGGCGGCGCAGCTTATCATCCAGGCCGCCGATAACGAGGCGAACATCATCTTTGGCGCGGGCATTGACGAGTCGCTGGAGGATGAAGTGCGCATCACCGTCATCGCCACCGGCTTTGAAAAAACGCCGTTCCCGCCGCGCGAACCGGCGCGCAAGCCGCATGAGCGCGAGCGTGAGCGCGTCTATAGCGCCGAGTCTGCCGCATCCTATGGCGGG
>WRGP01000238.1 GCA_009787135.1 Bacillota bacterium
ACCCTTTTCCGCCCCGCGGGGGGAAAGGTCGGAAAGATCCACCTCCACCGGCGGGAAGCCGTCGCTGTTTACGCGCACGAGCGTCCCGCCGCCGTTTGGCAAGGCCGCCGCGATGGTGTCCATGTTGATGGACGCGGCCAGCACCCGTCCAGATTGATGGTCTGTATGATTTCCGCCAATCTCCGCCCTGCCAGGAGCGGAAAAAAACCGCACGCCTGTTTGATTTGCGTATAGCTTCTCAAATCGGGCCGCCAGCCTTTCATACCGGGCCGCCTGCCTTACCTGTTCCTCCCGTCCATAAAGCCTCTCCAAAGTTTCCGCTGAAAAGCGCATCACGGGGCCTCCTGTCTTTATTTCCTCACATAGTATTCTTTCATCATTAGCGATATTTGTCAAGGTGAAGGCAACCATTTTCTATTGTGACGGCTGCTATATACCCTTATACTCTACATCGCGGAAAGGTGTGATCGTTATGGCTGTTCAATCAGAAAGGGCTGTTCTCGGCGCAATCGAAAGGCTCTTGGCCTTCACGCGGGTAAGCGGCCTGCTCAGCGCCGCCGATATGAACTTTGCCCGAAACCAACTGCTCTATGCCCTGCGCCTGAGCGAGCCGATGCCGGAGATTCTTCCGAATGACACACCGCTTCCTCCCACGGCGGCGCCGATGCTTTCCGTGCTTGTGCAGGCGGCGGCGGAACGGGGGCTCATAGACGACGACGCCTTTTCCCGCGAGCAGTTCTGCTCGCACCTGATGAACTTACTCACGCCGCCGCCTTCGCGCGTGCAGGCGCTCTATCGGGCCAAGCTCGAAGCCGAAGGAGCCGAGAAAGCTACCGATTGGTTCTACGCCCTCTGCCGCGCCAACGGCTCCATTCACGCGGATGAAACCGCGCGCAACGTCGCGTTCTCCGCCCCTTCTCCTTATGGCGCGATGGAGATCACCATCAACCTGTCCAAGCCCGAAAAGGATCCGCGGGAAATCGCGAAGCTCAAGACGGAAAAGGCGAGCGGCTATCCTCTCTGCATGCTCTGTGTTGAAAACGAAGGCTATGCGGGAAGGCCGGGGTATCCCTCGCACGAAACGCTTCGCACCGTGTCCGTTTCGCTGTGCGGTGAGGCTTGGCGGCTTCAGTATTCACCCTATGCTTACTATCCCGAACACTGCATCGCGTTGAACGAGCGCCATATTCCCATGTCCATCAATCGCCGCAGCTTTTCGCTCTTGCTTGATTTTGTATCGCAATACCCGCACTATTTTATGGGCAGCAACGCGGACCTGCCGATCGTTGGCGGTTCCATCTTGCATCACGACCACTTTCAGGGCGGCAGGCATGTGTTCCCCATGGAGCTTGCCAAGCCCTATCAAACCGTTTCGCACCCCGCGTATCCCAGCGTCCTTATCGAACTTGTCCGCTGGCCGATGACCTGCATACGCCTTACCTGCAAGGAACAAGAGCCGCTCATCCGTCTGGCGGACAGCCTGCTTACCGCCTGGCGCGGCTATGACGACGCATCGCAGGGCATTCTGCACGAGACGGAGGGTGAGCCGCACAACACCATCACGCCCATCGCGCGCAAGGCGCGCAATGGCGCGTATAGACTGAGCCTCGTCCTGCGCAACAACCGAACCACAAAAGAACATCCGCTGGGTATCTTTCATCCGCATGGGGAACTCCACCATATCAAGAAAGAAAACATCGGCCTCATCGAGGTGATGGGCCTTTTTATCCTCCCCGGCCGTCTGCGGGAAGAGTTGGAAGACATCGCCGCTTACCTTACCGGCGGCCGGCCTCTTGTTCCGTTTGAAGAAAACGATCCGCTCTTCAAACATTATCCGTGGATTACGGCGCTTGTGCGCGCCCATGGCACCTCTCTCACGCCGGATGAGGCGCGCAGGGCCTTGACAGACGCCCTGGCGGACAAGTGCGTGGCTGTGCTGGAGCAGGCCGGCGTGTTCAAACCCACACGGGATGGCGACGCCGCACTCCTGCGCTTTCTGGCCACAACCGGCATTGCGGCAGGATAAAAGCGCCCTCCACAAAAAATTTTTTAATAAGAAGGTATTTGGCTAATACCCTGTGTATCGGCGGATTGCTTGGCCTCCAACTCCGCCACCCATTCAGGCTTTGGCGCGTGCATCGCCTCAATCAGCCAATCGACAAACCGGACGGCCGTACCCTGGTTTCCGCTGTATGCCATCACACAGATCACCAAATCGCGGTTATCAACACCCCGGTCCATAAGCCCATACAGGGACTCCGCGGGTATGCCGCATATGCCCCGGCCGCCGCCTTCCACAGCAACGGCGCACCGGCCCGCATCAATCCCCCTCAGGTCTATCTCACCGCTGTCAATCGCACCGTCCAGGTTCAAAAACACACCCTCGCCCTTCAGGGCGTCAAAGCGCTCAGCCGTGAGAAGATAGACGTCTCCCTCGCCCGCGCCAATGTACGTCGATATCTGGACACTCCCATAGTAATTATCTTCGCCTGTGTAGACAATTGAAACGCAGGCCGCGTCCTCCAATTGCGGATACATTGCCAGAATTTGTTCGCGAATCCACTTTGTCGTCTCATCCGGCAGGCTGTAGGTGACGAAGTAGACATCCAGCCGCTTATCCTTAGGCGCGCGGTAGGCTGTGGACGAATAGATCAGATTCCACCCAAAGATCGCGAACACAGCCAGCAGCGCGTACTTCCAAAGGCTGTATGTGAAGTGGTTGCGTATGCGTTCCTTTGTAATGCGTGTGTCATACATGTCAGTTCTTCGGCTTCATTGTGGGGAACAGCAGCACGTCACGGATGGTGGCGCTGTCGGTGAGCAGCATGACCAGGCGGTCCACGCCGATGCCGATTCCCCCCGTGGGCGGCATGCCGTACTCAAGCGACTCACAGAACTCCTCGTCGATCACCATGGCCTCCTCATCGCCATTGGCCCGCTCCATCGCCTGCTGCATAAAGCGCTCGCGCTGGTCCACCGGGTCGTTTAGCTCAGAGAACGCGTTGGCGTATTCATGCCCGGCGATGAACAATTCAAAACGCTCGGTGATGCCCGGGCAGCCCGGCTTCTTCTTGGCGAGCGGTGAAATCTCGATGGGATAGTCCGTGATGAACACGGGCTGGATCAGCTTGTCCTCCACGAACGCGTCAAACGCGGCGGCCAGCACCTGGCCCTTCGACATACGCTTGTTCTCCATGGGCAGGTGCATAGTCTTCGCCAGCGCGTGCGCTTCTTCTTCGCTCTCGCACGCGAGAAAGTCCGCGCCCGTGTATTGCCTGACCGCGCCGTTCATACTCATGCGGCGAAACGGCGGCATGAGTTCAATTTCATGTCCCTGGTAGGTGACCTTTGTCGTACCAAGCACGGCCTTCGCGCAGTGGGCGATGACCCCCTCCGCGATCTCCATCATGCCGTCCATGTTCGTATACGCCTGGTACAGCTCCATCATGGTGAACTCCGGATTGTGCATGGCGTCCATGCCCTCGTTGCGGAAGCAACGGCTGATTTCATACACGCGCTCCAGCCCGCCGACGATCAGCTGCTTAAGCCGAAGCTCCAGCGCGATACGAAGGTACATATCAAAATCCAGCGCGTTATGGTGTGTCAAAAACGGGCGCGCGTGACCGCCGCTGGCAACGGTGTTAAGGACAGGGGTCTCCACTTCCAAGAAGCCAAGACCATCGAAGTACCGCCGCATCTCGCTGATGATCCGGCTCCGCTTGATAAACGTCTCCCGCACCTCTGGGTTTACGATCAGGTCCACCGGGCGCTGGCGATAGCGAAGGTCCGGATCCTTGAGACCGTGGAACTTCTCCGGCAGCACCTTGAGCGACTTGGAGAGCAGCGTCACCCGCTCGGCATGGATGGACACCTCGCCCGTCTTGGTTTTGAACACCTTGCCTGAAACGCCAAGGATATCGCCGATATCCATCTGCTTAAACCGCACGTAGGCCTCCTCGCCGATGTCTTCGCGGCGGACATAGGCCTGTATCATGCCGTCCCGGTCCAGCAGGTTCAGGAAGCTCGCCTTGCCCATAACGCGCCTTGACATCATGCGGCCGGCAACGCTGACGGTTTGCTCCGCCAGCGCGTCATACCGCGCGACAATGTCTGTGCTATGGCTCCCTTGGTCAAAGCGCGTGATCAGAAACGGATCAAAACCCTCCGCCTGAAGGTCTTTCAGCTTCTCTCGCCGTATCGTTTCCTGTTCGCTGAGCGACGTGAACCTGTCGTCCATGGCGCTTCCTCCTTCGTTTAGTCTCTTCGGATCTCCAGAATTTTCAGCGTGCGGATGCCATCCGGGATGGCGAAGGAGATTTCCGCGTCTTTTTTCGCGCCCATCAGCGCCGCGCCGACCGGCGATTCGTTGGAAATCTTGCCTGAGATAGGATCCGCCTCCGTCGCGCCGACAATGGCGTACTCCATCTCACGGCCCGCGTCAATGTCCTTCACGCGAACGACGCAGCCGACGTTGACCTCGTCGGTAGACACCTCGCTGCCGTCAATCACGATGGCATTGCGGATCATATTCTCAAGCTGGCTAATCTGCCCCTCTATGCGCGCCTGCTCGTTTTTCGCCTCATCATACTCGGCATTCTCGCTCAGGTCGCCAAAGGATATCGCCGTCTTGATCTGCTCCGCAATCTCCTTGCGCTTGACCACTTTTAAGTGGTTTAGCTCCTCTTCCAGCCTGGCCAGTCCATCCGCCGAAATGACGGGGCGGCCCTTCGTACCCGCTTCAGCCATATTTCATACGCTCCTTGCATTTTGGTTCGCAATATATTCGCCATATAGAAAATGACACCGCGCAAAAACGCACAGTGCTCCTTTTCCAGATTTATTATTATAAGAGGATGGAGGCTTTTTGTCAATGGCGTTTTGATTTTTTCTGCGATTCGGATTTTTGGATTTTACGCGAATTTCAGGCTTTTTACGAGACTTTTTACGCGATACCCCACGCCGTCGCACGGCTGGAAAGGCTGTAGAGATTCAGCCCACTTCTGATTTTTTCCCCTTCATGGGACGGAAACACACAAAAGCTTTCTGTTGCTATTCTAAAGAAATATCGCATTTTTTATTGAAAAACAGGCGATATCCTGCTATACTGGCTATGCAACGCGCGATTTCGTTATTAGATGGCTGAACGATGGCGAACTGGCAAATGGAGATGATTTATATACTGTGGGTTTTTAGGATGAAAGACAGAAAATATATGAAATTTATGCTTTTTTGTACTGCGCTTTGGTTAGTTTTGCTAATCTGTCTTTTTTCAATACCCTTTCCGTTTGTTAGCGGTCATTACTCGCCCACGTGTATACTTGTAACAGAGCAAGTAAATGGCCCGAATGCTCGTGTATTGAAAGGTGCTAAAGAACTAAGAAATGCGATACCTGTGCCACATCCAGAAGATTTGAATACAGATGAAATTGAAATGGTAGGCAATTCTATTTATGAATCGTTAAAAGATGCATTCTACTTTAGATTTAGCTATGTGATTACAGGAAAATATATAGAGCTCACAACCCGGTATCAGAATGCAGGTTTCGGCACTATTCCTGTTTTTCAAGTCGATACGGTCACGCCCGTTGGTCCATTGGAAAGTTGGCTTCAAGTAAAGTTTGGCACTGCAAACATATACTTTCTATGTATTATATTTTGGATATTTCCATTCTGGGTTGTCTATCTTTGTTTCTTGCTTTTAAGAAAAGATAAGAAGATATAATAAGCATGACACGGAGAGAAATTATCAATAGTGTATGTTGAGGGTAAAACATTATTTCAGTGTATTCATATAAAAATAGTATGTTTAATGCGCTCCCCCACACGTATGCCAACACAAACAATAATTTTTTTGCGGCCCAGCCGTGAGGGTGAGCCGATTGCTATTCAATCATTCACTTCAAACCCTTGATTCTCAATCTCCAGCTTAATTTTGTCAATGGACGCTTTGCCGGAATCATGCTCGACCGTCACGGTTTTGGCGGATAAATCCACCGCCACAGCGGAGACGCCGTTCAGTGCCCCGACCGCTTTCGTAATCGTATTCACGCAATGCTCGCAGAACATATCGTCCACCGCCAATACTGTTTTTGTCATTTCGACTGCCTCCTGTTTCATTTTAAAGTAACGGGTTTTAAAAATTTATAGACCTGTACTTCCTTGCCATCCTGCATGACAGGCACTTGTGCGTATAGCCAGCCATCCACATTTTCAGGATCGACGCCTGCCGCGATCAGCGGTTCAGGGTTCAGGACAAACACAATGTCTTTATCGTTTGTGGTGATGTCCTTTGCCCATTCAAACATAGCGCCGTTCAAATCAATGTTATAGTGATCCATTTCCGCATGATAGCCTACATATTTTCTCAGAGCGCCGACATTAACCGCAAACTGATCTATTGCTGAATCTTTTACGTTTTGGTTCGGCATATCAAAACCGGGCGAACTGAAATACATGCTGTCCTTTCCGGGATTGATGGTATGTTCCCCGGCGTTTTCGAGCTTTGACAAATCCGCTCCGGCAGCGACAAAGGGCGCGGCGTCCACCGCCATTCCGACGCTCCTATTATCAAAGAAGAACCAAGCGGTTTCGTCGGGCGCAGTCAGACTCCAACGGTTAGGCGCATATTCCTCGGCGGCAAGCACCTCCATCACATCGCCGAAAGCGCGAACCGCGTCCTTTTGCACCACATCCAGTGAGGAACACGCTGTCAGCAGCGTTAACAGCGGTATCCAAATTAAAAAAGTCTTTTTCATCGCGCATTGTCTCCCTTGAATCGTTTTAGCCTGAGCGCGTTGGTTAAAACAGATACGCTGGAAAGGCTCATGGCCGCCGCCGCGAGCATGGGGTTTAAGAGCGGCCCGCCGAACAGGCGCAAAAGCCCTGCCGCGATGGGGATGCCAACCACGTTATAGCCAAACGCCCAAAACAGGTTTTGCCTGATATTGCGGATCGTTCTCTTGCTCAAACGGATCGCGGTGGGTACGTCCGTGAGCTCAGAGCGCATCAATACGATGTCAGCCGATTCCATCGCCACATCCGTGCCTGAACCTATGGCGATGCCGACATCCGCCTGCGCCAACGCGGGCGCGTCATTGATCCCGTCGCCGACCATTGCCACCTTGCGTCCTTCAGCTTGCAGTTTTTTTACTTCATTGGCTTTATCTTGGGGAAGAACCTCCGCGAGCACACGGTCCATTCCGACCTGCGCCGCGATTTGCTTTGCTGTTTGAAGACTGTCGCCGGTGATCATCACGACCTCCAAGCCCATTTCCTTCAAGCGCGAGATGGCCGCTTTGCTGCTTTGCTTCGGTTGATCGGCCACTATGACGCGCCCGCGATATTCACCGTCGATATACACGCGGACGCCTCGCCTGATCTCCGCTTTTTTTTCGTCTATAAAGCCCTCGACGCCCTGTCCGACAATCGCGTTAAAATGCTTAACATCCAAATATTCTCCGTCGTAATGCCCGCAAATGGCCTTCGCAATCGGATGCTCGGAATACCGCTCCAAAGAGGCGGCAAGTTGTAAAACATCCCCCTCAACGGCGACAACGACCGGTTTGCCCTCGGTGATCGTTCCGGTCTTATCCAATACGACCGTATCAATTTTATGCGCGGTTTCCAGCGCCTCACCGCTTTTGATCAGAATGCCGTTTTCAGCTCCCTTGCCTGTGCCCACCATGATGGCGGTCGGCGTCGCCAAGCCCAAAGCGCAGGGGCAGGCAATCACCAGCACCGAAATAAAGATGGTCAGCGCGAATTTGGCGTCGCCGCCTGTGCCTATAAACCACGCAATCCCGGCCAGCAGCGCAATCACACAGACAACCGGCACGAACACGCCGGAAACCTTATCGGCCAGCGCCGCGATGGGCGCTTTTGAACCTTGCGCGTCCTCGACCAGCCGGATGATCTGCGCCAGCGCCGTGTCCGAGCCGACCTTGTCTGCTTGGAACTGAACCATGCCCGTGGTATTTATCGTGGCCGCATAGACTACGTCGCCCGCTTTTTTGTCCACCGGCATACTTTCGCCGGTCAGCATGGATTCGTCTACGGCAGTATGACCGTTTATGACTGTGCCGTCTACCGGGATCTTCGCGCCCGGTTTTACCACGATAATATCGCCGATTTCCACTTCATCAATGGGGATTTCCTTTTCCGCGCCATTTTGCATGATGATTGCCGTTTTCGGCGTGAGACCCATCAGCTTTTTAATCGCTTCGCTTGTTTTACCTTTTGATACGGCTTCAAGCGATTTCCCCAACAGGATTAGCGTAATAATCACGCCCGCGGACTCGTAATACAAGGATTCCACGGCCATGAAACGCGCGTTCGCGATCTGCCATGTGTTATAAACGCTGTAAAGCACCGCCGCCGTGGTGCCGACAGCAATCAGGGAATCCATGTTCGGACTGCGCCGGATCAGCGCCTTAAATCCGATAGTATAAAACTTATATCCTACGCCGATCACCGGCAGTGTAAGCAATAGCTGCGTCAGCGCATAAATCAGCGGATAGTTCATCATACTAAGCCCGGACGGGAACGGCAGGCGCACCACGGCAATCATCGGCGCCATCGCGATATACAGAAGCGGAATTGAGAATGCGGCGGCAACGATGAATTTTATCCATAGAATTCTAATCTCTTTTTGTTTACGCACCCGATCTTCATCGGCGGCGGCGTTTTTATTGGTTTCCGGCACCGTAAACCCGATCTTCTCAATGGCTTCCCGAATCGCCGAAAGCCGCACGGTTTGCGGCGCGTAGGTGATGGCGGCTTTTTCGGTGGCTATATTGACTGAAACCGCAGATACGCCGTTCAGCTTCGCTACGATCTTCTCAATCCGCCGGGCGCAGGCGGCGCAGGTCATGCCGCCGATTGGGATTGTTACGTTTGTTTCTACTGCTTTGCCGTCCATATATGAGCACCTCAATGTCTTTATTGTTTCGCTTCCGTTACGGTTATCGTCGCTTTGATCATACCCATCCAGCAAGTGTATTGAAATTTCCCCGCTCTGGTGGGTGTAAATTCTATCACATTTTCCCCGGGCGTAAAGGTGTGTTCAATGCCGTATTCCCCAAGTATCATCCGGTTGTTGCATCCGGTGATGCTGCCCTGCGGCGCGTTTATGATCCATTTTACAGGGATCCCGGCCCGGACAGTAATATTCGGATATCCGCGGAAGCTTAACGTGCTGTTGATGATCTGTACACCCTCCTGATTTTGTTCTCCGCTTTGAGAGCTTATACCGTTTGACGGGGGTTGAGCAGATTTGAATTCCGAAAGACGCCAGCCCTGGGTCATCATGGACAAGCCCAGTACAACGACCCATACCGCTCCGGCTGTCATGACCTTCGCGGTAAATTTCTTCCCTAAAGCGGAAGAAACCGCGCCAAGCCCGAACATGAGCGGCACAGTTCCCAGACTGAATAAAAGCATGGACAAAGCGCCGGAAAACGCATTCCCGGTGGAGAGCGCGTAAATCTGCATAGCCTGCAACGGGCCGCAGGGCATCAGGCCGTTCAGCAGACCGACAATCAGCGGGCTTTTGCTTTGTGCCTTTTCTTTGTTGATTTTTTGAGCGAAGATTTTCGGCATGCTTGGATTTAGCTTGCGCAGCCACGACCCGAGCCGGGCTGACGGGAATATTCCCAGCATATTGATCCCCATGACAATCATAAAAACGCCCGCGATCAGCTTCAACACACCCTGCATCGTACTCGAAAAGGCGATGGCCGAACCCAGCGCACCGACGGTAAAGCCGACCGCCGTATAGGAAATGACCCGCCCGAGATTATACAGGAAAGCGGGGGCAAATGCGGACAAACGGCTTTTGCCGGCGTCGTTCCCGCGAGGGATACACTGTGAGAGATTGATCCCACCGCACATGGCGATACAGTGAACCGATGTAATCAGGCCGATCACGAACAGCATTCCATAGCCCATCGTTTCCTCGGCCAGCCTGTTTGGCGCGAGCCTATTCAAAACACCGAAATATTCAAGCAGGAAGAAAAGCACGGCGATGACGAGCAGTAGCCCCGCGATACGCCCTGTACCCGCCGTCCGGCGTTCGTTCTGTGATAAAACCTTGTACTCCAGGTTTTCTATGATGTCGGTTATGGCATCCACAGAGAGGATGTTCGCGTCGTATGTTACCACGGCGGTTCCCGCGTGATAGCGCACCGCCGCGCTTTGCACGCCGGTTGTCCCCAACAGCTTATTTTCAATTCTGTTTTGACAGTTCACGCAGGTCATTCCACCGATCCGCAGCGTTATTGTTTCTTGGCTGGGTTTCATTTGACATCCCCCTTCCGGCCAAAGCGCCGTATAGTTTCATTCTGTACTATCTCACCTATTGTTCAATACTCTCGTCAAAAACAGATGGCATCTTATTCCACGTCTACTCAATACGCATATAAAACATATTGGTATTACAAGTTATTATTTTATCATTTCTTACCGAAAAAGTCAACACCAAAAATTTTATGATGCATAAAAATGCACGATTTCGCTAATTTCCCGCTAATTTCCGAAATGAAGAAAATTTAAAAAGCTTGCAATTATTCAAAAGATACGCTATACTATACCTTGCTTTGGGGTTATAGCTCAGTTGGTTAGAGTGCCACGTTGACATCGTGGAGGTCGATGGTTCGAGCCCATTTAACCCCACCAGAGATGAAAAGCCCGCAATACCTTGCAGAGCAATGGGTTGCGGGTTTTCCGTTGTTTTGCAATTGTTCTTTTTTATGCTCAAACTTATGTGTGCAAGCACGAACATTTCATCTCATAATCTCCTTAATCCCCCTCAACCGTCCCGATATAAGTAAACCCCTTTGGAGGTATTGGGGTGTCTTTTCTACCCACGCTGAAGCTAAAAGGCTTTCCTTCTTTATGGCTTGCCACAGCCAAATGACATAGGGCAATACCCACATCGAAATCAGTAAAGTGATAAACCATGCCCAGCAAGCCACCTATACTCTTCATGTAATATACATGTATAGCGCCGCCTTCCACAATAAAATACCATGGTTGTTCGTTTCTTCCCGATGGCGCTAACCGTACAGCCTCCAGGCGTGGATCGGTTCCGGCGGCGATCTCACGCATGGATTTACGCTTAAACTCCTGGGGCTTTCTGATTCCGGACTCCGCCGGTTTTCCAAAAGCAAAACCCATGATGTTATCCGGGCTGTTCTGTTTGCCCTTTAAACTCGCATTCCAGCAGGCGGCGAAGCCCATCGAGCAGAGATAAAGCTCCACATGCTGAAAGAGAAAACCGGCGTAGGTATTGCGCAAGGGTTGGTCCTTTCCGGAAATAAGCAGATAGTGAGGCGCCTTTGGAATAGCCATGCCCTTAACGCCTTCCGGCCCCACAATTTTGTATGTAATTTCCGAGTTGGGCAGAAGCGGCCTTAGTCCAAAAATAAATGATTCAATCTGCTCAATCGTTTCCGTACCCAATGAGGTCCTATCGTATTTACGGCAGGACTTACGGGTAAAAATTGCTGAATAAAGATCCATCGCTGTATTTCCCTTCCGATTATTTATAAAATATTTTTCTTAGTTCTTGCAGATTTTCATCAAGCTTTTCAACTATACTGTCATAATCTAATTTATCATATTGAAAGTTTCGCGCCTCTTCAAGTATTTGATTTGTAAAGCCAATGTTAGACCATAGTATAAAATGTTTGCATTTGCCTATATCCAGGCTGTCCTTAAATTTTGATTCGTCAATTAAATCAAACATCCGCTCAAAGCACGATATTTGCTTATTCTTGTACTTTTTCGCAAGCTCCTTTTTTATTTCATCAGGATTAGAATCGGCGGATAATTTATTTACCTCAAAAATGCAAGGGTACTTTTTTATTAGCTCAAGCTGCAAAAGATATGATTGGCGCAATCTTTCAAAAATATCTTTTTCGTCATAATTCATCAACTCAAAATACTCTCTATTCATCATTTCCGTAAAGTAATCGTACACAACGAAAAAGAGGTCTTTTTTACTTTTGACATAATGAAACATAAGCCCTTTTGAAATACCCGCTTCTTTTGCGATAACATTTGTTGAAGCTTCATTATAACCTTTAATAGCAAATTCTTTAAGCGCTGCGTTCAAAATGGCGTCTCGTCTTTGCGTTTCTAATTCCAATAGCTTTATTGGCATATGCTATTCTCCTTCATGGCACCAATAATGTTTACCTTATAGATCAATTCTATTGTATCGCAATTTACCTATTAAGTCAATAAGATATTTTCATCCTGCATACAACGCCACAAAGGAAATGCGCACAGTACAATTTACGATATGGGACAGATTGGTCCTGACGCCGATTGAAATGATATCCGCCGCAAACATTTCCATGATGGTATTCGGCGCTTTATTCTTACTAAACCTTTTCGCAGCGCGTCCGTTTGGGCTTTGGGACTTCATCGCATATGCCACCGCCGTATTGACCGGTACGGTGATCGTCCCGGTATTGCTGCCCTTCATCCCCGGAAAAGCTTTTTCGTTCAAAGGCTGGCTTTGGGGGGTGGTCGGCACGGCGTGCATCGTTTGGGCGTATGGCTGGTTCGCTCCGCCGTTCCTGCTTTTAGGGCTTGGATATACGCTTGCGCTGCCCGCACATTCCGCATATCTGGCTATGAATTTCACGGGCGCGACCCCCTACACGTCGCCGTCCGGCGTGCTAAAAGAAATGAAAATCGCTATCCCGTTCCTTGTGCTTTCGCTTCTGGCGGGCGTCGTCTTGATATTGATCAAAACCCTTATGGGGTAGGAGGAGGAAATTATGAAGCATACCTATTTAAAAGATGTGGCGACGCTTTCATACGCCACGGAAAAATGTATCGGGTGCGGCAAATGCATAGAAGTCTGCCCGCATGGTGTGTTCCATATGGACGGCGGAAAAGCTCAAATCGTTCAAAAAGACCTGTGTATGGAGTGCGGCGCCTGCGCTTTGAATTGCCCGGCAAAGGCGCTTGATGTCAGCGCGGGTGTGGGCTGCGCGGCGGCGGTCATCATGGGCTGGTTTAGAGGAAAAGAGCCGGTTTGCGGCTGCGGCGAAGACGGTGGCTGTTGTTAGGGGGGAAAGATCATGCACAGCAGAGCCAAAAAACATCTATATAGCCTGTAGCAGAGGCGTAAATACCATGGGGCAGCCCCCCTAGCCCCTCTCTTTTTGCATTCCCCCAACGCGCTCGGCGGTGATGCCCACAGCGATCGCGTCGTCCAAAAAACCTATGGGAAACAGGCAATCGGGAATCACGCTCGTTGGAAGAATGAAATAGAGCAGGCAGCCGCCTACAATGGCTCGCTTTTCCGCGTCCATCTTCGCCGCGCAAAATGCTTCATACAACTCGTTCAGCTTGTCGATGACAGCGCCCACGCCGTTTGTGGACGCGATCTTGGCCGCAAACTGTTCCAAGATCATTTTTTCACCGGCAGGCGTTTTCGCGTACTGCTCGCACTTTATAAGCTCACGGCTTACCTCCGGCCGAATCGTGCGGATGTCAAAGCCGAACAGGCGCAGAAGTTCACCGAGCGCTTCCATGGAGTCCGGTTCGCGCAAATGGTCTATAGCGCCAGCGGACCGCAGCAATTGCTCCATTGGAATCTGCAGATGCCTGGAAAACAGCTCCAAATGGCGCCTTTTCACCCGCTGCTTGCCGCTAATAATCCTGGACAGGCTCGCGGCGCTGATGCCCGACAGCCGGCTGAGCTCGCGCAGGGAAACCGCGCCGTGTACCATGGCTTGTTTCAGCAGCGCGCCCAGGCCGGCCGCCTGTTGATCCCGCCACGCGCCGTCGGGGGCTTGATCCATCCGTCCCACCCCCTTCCCATTTATCTTTCTTCCTGTTCCAATTCTATGCGCTCTGTTCCGCGCATGTTCCATTCCGTAACACACCACGCGCCTGCGGAATAGTATGCATGGAGCAACGATAGAAAGAAGGGATTGGTATGTCCACACTTTTTGTGATTGTAGAGGCGATGATCCTGGCCTCCTCCTGTTCCATTGACGCGTTCATGGCGAGCTTCGCCTATGGAAGCAGCCGGATCAAAATTCCGCCGCTTTCTAATATCGTCGTCAACGTACTCTGCAGCGCCATTTTGGGCGTTTCCCTATGGGCCGGCTCCATTGTCCGCCAGTACCTGCCCGCCTGGCTTACCCTGTCGATTTGTTTTTCCATCCTGTGCCTCTTAGGGCTATCCAAACTGCTGGGCAGCATCACAAAGTCCATCATCCACAGGCATCAGCGGCACAGCCAGGAAACCCTGCGCAAAGAGTTTGCTTTTTCCCTGTTCAATTTTAACGTAATCCTGCATCTATGGGCCAATCCGGAGGACGCGGATGTGGATGAAAACAAAATCCTCTCCCCGGCGGAGGCCGTCGCGCTGGCGGTTTCCCTGTCCTTGGACGGCATCGCGGTGGGGTTTGGCGCGGCGCTGGGGAATGTTAACGTGCCGGCGGTGGTTTTGACCTCCCTTGCCACCGGCATTGCCTCGGTAACTTTAGGGTGCCATCTTGGCAATACGCTCGCGCGCAAATTCCCCATGAACCTCTCGTGGCTCAGCGGCACGGTATTGATAGCCATGGCCTTTTTAAAGCTGTTCTAGTTTATTTTGATAGATTTAAAAACATCCGAAAAGGCTGCACAGCATACCCTTCGCCGATGACAAGCTGACCATTGGGCTTTAGCACACGATTCATTTCCGCCAAAGCCTTCTCTGGCGATGGATAATGGTGGAAGGAGGCGTTGCAAATCAATATATCAAAAAAGGTGCTATCAAAAGGCAGTTTTTCAACATTCGCTACGGCGATGGATGCGTTGGTCCCCAGCTTTTCCCGCGCGACACGGACCATATTTTCCGAAATGTCGGCACCATAAAGCTCCCTTCCCTCGCCGGCAAGCTGCAGCAGCACATTGCCCGTGCCGCATCCCACATCCAGGATCTTTCCAGTTTTCCCTTCCAAACGGCGCAAAAATTCCTTATACATTTTGGACGTGAATTTTCCGGCTTGCGATTCATCGTAATTTTCAGCGGTTTGATCAAAAAGCCTTTTTGTGTTATCCAAGTGACCCAATAAACTCTCCCCCCTTTACGAGGCTGAACTTTGCAAGGCATAATACCTGCACCACTTCGCCAGCGTACACACCGCGCACGCGGGGTTTCGCGCGCGGCAGACGCGCCGCCCGTGGTAGATCAGCCAGTGATGCGCCGCGATCCAATCCTCTTTGGGGATGCATTCCATCAGCTGTTCCTCGGTGTGCAGCACATCCTTGGCTGTCGCCAGGCCAAGGCGGCCCGCGACGCGGAACACGTGCGTATCCACGGCCAGCGCGGGCACGCCAAAGGCGTTCGCGAGCACGACATTGGCCGTTTTCCGTCCCACGCCGGGCAGGGCGGTCAGCGCCTCCATGGTTTTCGGCACCTCGCCGCCGTATTGCTCCGCCAGCATACGGCAGGCAGCCGTAATGTTGGCTGCCTTGCTCTTAAAGCCGCAGGATTTGATCAGCGGATGCAGGTCCTCGGCTGTCCATGTGGCCATGGAGCGGACATCCGGGATGCGGCGGAACAGCTCCGGCGTCACCTTGTTGACCTGCTTGTCTGTGCATTGCGCGGCCAGCATCGTGGCCACCAGCATCTCATAGGGGTTGGAAAAGGTAAGCTCCGGCCTCGCGTCTGGGTACAGGCGCTCCAGCTCTTGCAAGATATGATTCATCAGCTTCCATCACCTCTCCGTTATCTTTCCAGCAGCATTGCCTGAAAGCGCAGCGCCCCTTCCGTAAAACGCGCCAAGCCCGCGAATTCATCCCCGCAGTATACTCGCACCGGCTGTCCATTCCGTGCCGCCTGATCCTCCGCGTCAAAGGTCGCCATAGCGTTTCCATTTAACACGCCGGCACGGCAGCGCGCGGGCACGCGTGCCATGGGCAGGTGCGCGAGCGGGGCGTCCATCGGCATGAGCAGCGCTTTCCGGTCTTCCGCGTCCATCCACGCTTCCAGCGTAACCGCCTGTTCAATACAAAACACGCCGGACTTTGTTCGCAGCAGAAAGCGCATATGCGCCGGACAGCCGACAGCCCGGCCGATATCGTGGCAGAGCGTGCGAACATACACACCCTTCCCACACTGAACGCGCAGGAGCATGCTGTCCCTGCCCGTAATTTCCAGGCAGTCTATAGCGTCAACGCGGACGGGCCGAGCGGCCAGCGCCACCGGTTCCCCGCGCCGCGCAAGGTCATACGCCGCCTGGCCGCTCACCTTCAGCGCGGAATACGCGGGCGGCGTCTGCAGAATATCCCCAACGAATCCATGGATCGCCGCCTTCACCGCGGCGGAATCCGGCAGGCTGTTAGAGGAGCGGCGCTCTAAAACAACGCCCTGCGCGTCCTGCGTGTCCGTGGACGCGCCAAAGGCGATCTCCGTGATGTATTCCTTCGCTTTATCCACCAGCACGTCAAACAGGCGCGACGCTTTGCCCACCATGATCGGCAGCACGCCCGCGGCCTCCGGGTCCAGCGTCCCCGCGTGGCCTGCCTTTTCACCGCGCAGCGTGCGCCGCACAAACACCACCGCGTCCGACGACGTCATGCCCGGCGGCTTCAGCAAGTTGATAAAACCATTCACGCGTTTTGCTCCAACGCATTTGTTAAGGCCTCCACCACACGGGCGCAGGCCGTTTCCATCGGCGGGGGCATCACGCATCCGGCGGCCTGGCTGTGCCCGCCGCCGCCGAACAAGGCCGCCGCGCGCGATACGTCATGCGGCGGCAGCGAACGGAAGCTGCACTTTACCCTGTCCCCCGGTTGCGCCATCAGGCAAGCTATCTCCACGCCCGCCGTATTGAGCGCGAAGTTTACAATCCCCTCCGTATGCTCCGCCAGCGCCCCGGTTTCCTCAAAATCCGCCTTTGACAGCCTCATGACGGCGATCTTCCCGCCCGCATGCATCGTCATGTTTAGCAGTGCACGGCCAAGCAGCCTTGATTGGCTGAGTGGGCGCAGGTCAAACAGCCGCCTGGTGATATCCTGCAGATCAAGGCCCGCCTCCATACACCGGCTAGCCAGCCTCGCGGCCGCCACATCCGTATTGCGCTGCTTGAAATTGCCGGTATCCGTCGCCGCGGCGACATAGAGGCACTCGGCCATCTTTCCATCGAGCGGGACGCCCAGACTGTCGATAACCTCCATGACCAGCACGGCCGTGGCGGACAGCGGCGAGCGCGTGAGGTTGATCTGAGCGTAACCCGGGTTGGTGGCATGGTGATCCACCTGCGCGGTGCGCTTCGCCCCTTCAAATACCGCGCGGCTTTTGCCCATTCGGCTAAGATCGCCCACATCCACAGCCACCGCCAAGTCAAAAATAGCGCCTTCCGCCTGACCGGGCGTGACCACCTTGTCCGCGCCTTCCAGATGTACATACAGCTTTGGCACGGGGTCATCGCACAGCACCGTAACGTGTTTGCCCATCAAAACAAGCGCGCGGCACAGCGCAAGCGCTGAGCCGCAGGTATCCCCATCCGGAGCGATGTGTACAATTAGCGCAATCCGCCCGGCTGCTTTGAGCGCCTCCGTAAGCTCATGGCGTATCATCCTCTTGGACCTCTTTCGTTTCCGGCAGCACATCCTGCAAAATCGAAGAGATGTGCGCGCCGTAGGCAATGTTATCGTCCGTCTCAAAGAGCAATTCCGGCGTATAGCGAAGGTTCAGGTTCCTGCCCAGCTCACGCCGGATAAAACCCGCGGCACTCTTTAGCGCCTTGAGGAGCGGCAGCCGGCTCTCGTCTTCCAGCACGCTGACGCGCACCTTGGCGTAGCGAAGATCCCGTGTCACTTCCACGCGGGTAATGGACCAGGTGCCGCTCACGCGCGGGTCGCGAACCTCTTCCCGCAGGACTCGGTCAAGCTCCCGCCTGACCTCCTCGCTGATGCGATCTATGCGCTCGTAATGCATACGTCTCCTTTACGAGAGGGGGAACGCCAAGGGGCGCTGATCCTGGTTTTCATATTGCCGCGGCACAAGCGCCGCTCTGCATGAAAACCGGCCTCGCCGCTTTTGATTCGCCACAGGCGGAAAACGGCTCCGGTCCCCCTGAACCCCGCTTACGGGAAAAATCCCTTCAGAATCCCTTCTTTTTCACTCACGGCGGAAAGCCGCCTGGCGGGTGACCATGCGGCAGAACCCCTTGTCACCGCTCAATCTGCTCGCTTATGAAACACTCAATCACATCGCCTTCTTTGATGTCATTGAATTTTTCAAGGCCAATGCCGCATTCAAAGCCCGTCGCCACCTCGCGCGCGTCGTCCTTGAAACGCTTGAGCGAATCCAGGTTGCCCTCAAAGACCGTCACATTATCCCTCAGCAGGCGCACCATAGCGTTGCGCTGCATCTTGCCGTCCGTAATATAGCAGCCCGCCACCGTGCCGACACCCGTTACCTTAAAGGTGCTGCGCACCTGCGCGTGGCCCAGGATCACCTCGCGGAACTGCGGCGCCAAGAGGCCCTTCATGGCCTTTTCGACATCCTCAATCGCCTGATAGATGACGCGATAGAGGCGAATATCCACTTCCTCGCGCGCCGCCATGTCGCGGGCATTGTTCTCCGGACGCACGTTGAAGCCGATGATAATCGCGCCGGAGGTAATGGCCAGCATTACGTCGTTTTCCGTGATCGCGCCGACGCCGCCATGGACGGTCCTGACGCGCACCTCTTCGTTGGAGAGCCTCTCGAGCGACTGACGCACCGCTTCCACCGAGCCCTGCACGTCCGCCTTGATGATAAGGTTCAAATCCTTGATTTCACCCTCGGAAATCCTGGTAAACAAATCATCCAGCGATACCTTGGCCGAGGCTTTCACCAGCGCGGCGCGCTGCTTGTCGCGGCGTTCCTCCACCACCTGGCGCGAGAGGCGCTCGTCCACGGCGCTGAGCTCATCGCCCGCGTCGGGCACCTCGCTGAAGCCGACAACCTCCACCGGCGTGGAAGGCGGCGCTTCCTCGATGCGCTCCCCGTGCTCGTTGGCCATCGCGCGGATGCGGCCGTACGCCATGCCGGCGACAATCGTATCCCCCACGCGGAGCGTGCCGTTTTGCACGAGCACGGTCGCTACCGGGCCTCGGCCCTTGTCCAGCTTCGCCTCAATGATGATACCGCGCGCGCGGCGGTTCGGGTTGGCCCGCAGCTGCTGCACATCCGCCACCAACAGGATCATCTCCAGCAGATGGTCAACGCCCTGGCCCGTAACGGCGGAAACAGGCGCCATGATCGTGTCTCCGCCCCATTCCTCGGCAATGAGCTCATACGCGGTCAAGTCCTGTTTGACGCGATCCGGGTTGGCGCTCTCCTTGTCCATCTTGTTGATCGCCACGATGATCGGCACCTTGGCCGCCTTGGCGTGGTTGATCGCCTCAATGGTCTGCGGCATGACGCCGTCATCCGCGGCGACAACCAGGATGGCGATATCCGTGGCCTGCGCGCCGCGCGCGCGCATCGCGGTGAACGCCTCGTGCCCCGGCGTATCAAGGAAAGTAATCGGTTTGCCGTTGAGATCGACCATGTACGCGCCGATATGCTGCGTGATGCCGCCGGCCTCGGCCTCTGTGACGCGGCTTTTGCGGATATAATCCAGCAGGGACGTCTTGCCGTGGTCCACGTGGCCCATGATGGTCACCACCGGCGGACGCTCAATAAGATCCGTCTCTTCATCCTCAAAGTTTTCCTCTACCAAAATATCTTCCGCCGTCTTCTCCAGCTTTTGCTCCAGTTCCACGCCAAACTCAGAGGCTACCAGCGCCGCGGTATCAAAATCCAGCTCCTGATTGATGGTGGCCATGGTGCCCAGCAAGAGCAGTTTTTTGATGATTTCCCCGGCGGGCTTGCCGATGCGCTCCGTCAGGTCTTTGACCGTAATCGTTTCTGCTGTCATAAATGCCTTCTCAATCTTGATCGGCGCCATGCCCTGCTGCGCGCTTTGCGCCTGCTTGCGGCGCTTGCGGCCACGGAACACGTCGTCGTCCGGCACGACGCCCATTTCGCGTACTCCGCCCTTGCGGGAGCGGGTGCGCTGCTCCATGTCATGCTGGCGCTGATAGAGTTTTTTGTTCGGATCGTAATTGGACACGCGCTCCTTCTCGACCACGGGCGTAAGCTCCGGCCCGCGGCTCCGGCCGGCCGCCATGCCCCCGGCACGCTGCGC
>WRGP01000239.1 GCA_009787135.1 Bacillota bacterium
AAGAGGGCCGCCACAACTTGTGGCGGCCCTTCGGTTACCAGTGTCTTGGTTATGGCTGCAGCAGTTTGTTATAGGCAGCCAGCACGTTGCCGCAGCGTTCTTTCTCGGCGGCCAAATACTGGCTGATGTTTGCCCTGTCGGCATTGCCAAGTCGAATGGCCAGTTCCTCCAATTGCCCAAGCGCCACAACATACTGAAGGTACAGCCCCTGCACTGCCGTAATCTGTTCCATGGCCGCGGTGGGGGGCAGCGCGTTCAGCGCCGTGGTCAGTACTTTTTCAAGCGAACCGACCAATGTGTACGCCACGTGCAGGAAGCGAAGCCGCTGTGTTTCCGATTGCATCTCTTCAAGGCACGCATAGATGTCCGCAATAATGGCCTGGGCTTTTTCAATTTCTCTGTCGCTTAAGACCTGCAGCACGCGGCTCATGAGCATATCCACAATGCCCTTGCGATTCTCGGGCAGGATGCCGATGGCGGAGGAGGAAGCGACAACCTTGAACCTGTCACGCAGCATGGTCACCGCGTTGCGCGCGTTGATATCCAGTTCGTTGGCGGGATCCAGCAGCAGGTCGAGTATGCCGCCGACGGCGCTGGCAATAATCTGCAAGGCCTCTTGGGAGGCGAGCGCTTCGTTGGTACAGGCCAGATTGACCAGCATGACGGCATACGCCAGCGCGTAATCCCACATCGCGTCCGCGCGCGCGACGCTGTACTGCGGAAGGTTCCATTCAGAGGGCAGGGGCGCCATCGCCAAGACCAGCATTTCCATAATGGTCATGCTATCCTGCGGGGAATTCGCGCGAATCCCGCCGTATAGATCCTTCACATAGGCGAAAGACTGCCTGCGCTGCTCCGTGGTGCCAAAGGCGGCCTTGTAAGCGTCGGTCGAGAAGGTGGCGCCGGAATAATAACCACTGCCCCCGCTCCCGCCCGCACTGGACCCGCCGCCGCCGGACTTGACGGTAAAGGTGATTGTGCTTTCGGAGGAAGCCATGTCCGACGCGGAAGCGATTACCTTGACCGTATACGTGCCGGCTTTCTTGAGGTTTTCCCCCGGGAACGTCACGCTGTTCGTGTTGACCGAACGCTGTACAGTGGTATTGTCCGGCAGGGTGAGGATCACCGTATACACGGTCGCTCCGGGAACGGCGTTCCAAGTCACGGTCAGGTCCTTGCCGGCCGTATGCGACGTAATGGGCGTGATGACCGGTGTGGCCAAGCCATAGCGCACCTGAAAGACGACGGCCGATTCGGCATAGGTCCCGTTGGCTGAAATGGCCCGGACCGTAACAACATAGGTCCCCGCTGTTTGCAGATAGGAAGCGGCGTAGGTAGCCGTTGTTCCGTTGATAATGCCCGCAACGGAAGTGGTGCCCACCGGCGTATACAGCGTGGAAGCATAGCTAACGGCCCCGTTTACGCCTGCCCACTTTATGGTGAGCGGTTGCCCTTGCGGGTGCGTGGCGAATTGCTCTATCACCGGCGCGGAAAGCGCGCTGCCAACGGACACCGTGAAGGTAATGGTCGCCTCGGACGGCGTATACGCGCCCATGGTGTTATAAGCGCGGATGGTTACGCTGTACGTGCCTGTCTGGATGAAATCAGAGGGCATAAACAGGGCGCTGCTCGCGTTGGCATAGATAACGCCTTGCGCTGTTTGACCGTTTGGCTTGGTCAATGTCGCGGTATAGGAGTTGGCGTTATCGATTCTGTCCCACGTCACGACGAGGGTCGTGTTCGTATAGTGGGAGGCGACTGTCCTGATCACCGGCGCGGGCAAGGCGTTTCCGGCGCTTACCGCGAAAGTTACGCTTTGGATCCTGGGCGCGTACGTCGTGCCGTTCTTGGCGGTAATGGTGAGCCTGTAGTTGCCGGTGGCGGTGAAATTGGAGGCCGAGAGGGTCGTCTGCAAAGAGGACGATACGCTTGGCAGCGCCACTTCCGCACCGCTGGGCAAGGTCAGCTTTATGTCGTAGCTGGAGGCATTTTGCGAGGCGGTCCACTGAACCGGCAAGCTGGTGTTCAGTGGGTGCGTGGTGGATGAAGTCGGCGTGGTGATGGAGAAGCTGCCAACCCCGTTCTTGACCATGAAGGTAGCGGCGGCGGTCTGGTCGTGATACCCTGCCGCCCTGGCGGTTACCTTTATCGTATACGGACCGGCCGACGTGAATAAACTCGCCGGCAATTTTGCCCCCGGGGTGGTGATCGGGTCTTCGTACTTAATGGTGTCCGCGATAGGCTTAAGCTCTTCGCCTCTATAGAGCTGTACGCGGTAATCGGTAATTGCTATGCCCGCGGGCACTGTCCACCGCGCCTCCAGAAGGGTATTAAGCGGATGTTCGGCTGGAACATTGAGCGTAAAGCCCGGCATTCCCTCCTTGACGGCGATGGAAATGGAAGCTTCGGAAGAATATAGGGCGCCGCCGGTATCCTCGGCAATAAGCTGGAAGGTGTATGTACCCGCCTCCCACAGGTTGGAATCTGCTATTGGCTGATTGAGTTCCGCCAGGCCAGCGGTTGGTATAACGGTAATATCGGCCTTGCCGCTCTGCTTGATCACATAGCGGTCCGCGCCCGTTACGGCGTTCCACGTCAAGGTCAGCATGCTGCCTTTGTTCAGGTTTGTATCATTGGTGAAGACCGGCGTGGGCAGCTGATTTTGCACGTTGATAATTTTGGTTGCCGGCGCGGAGTTGCTTATCCCGCTCGCCGTGGTGGTGGTGGTCACCGACAGGGTGTACGAGCCCGGGGCCGAAACGGCGGGGATGGTATAGGTGATGGAGTCGCCGGCGGACGGAATGGTTTGCAAATGCCTGTAGCCCGCGCTGTTCGTCAGCTCGATTTCATACGCGATGCCCGAAACGCCGGACATCGTAACGGCGGAGAAGGAGATATCCATCGCGCTGCCGACAGGGAAGGCGCCGGGCACGCCCGAAAGACTCACCTGCGGGAGGGCGCCGGAAACGTTTACCGTGATCTGCGCCATACCTTCACTTGCCCCGCTCGCCTCCGCGATAACCTTCACGGTGTACGGACCCGCCGCAAAGTTTGACGCGTCAAAGGTCGCCGACCACGGGGCGCTCGTGACGGCCGCTGTGTCCAGCAGCGCCGGCGTGGCCGCTGTGTCCAGCAGCGCCGGCGTGACGCCGCTGCCCCAGAGCTCGACCGTATAAGATGAAGCGTTCTCCACGGCGTTCCATGTAACGGTCAGCGGCAAACCCAGCGCGAGATACGAGCCATTCGCGGGCGCGGTGATCACCGGCGCGACTAGGCTTGATAAGGCTCCCACGGCAAAGACCGCGGACGCGGTGTCCAATACTGCCTCGGTTTCCTCAGCGCCGCCGCTCACTGCTTCCGCCATGAGCCTATACGTTCCAGCGGTTGCCAAATCTTTAGCCAGAATCTTACCGTTTGGCTGGTCTGTCTGGTCTGTATTGATTACTGCATAATATTTGCTACTACCATTCAGACGAAAGCGCACTTTTTTTGTCCCATCGGGAATATTGACCACCGAAAAGTCAAGCGCCGTATTCATCTCATGATACGCGGGGATACCCGAGAGGGAGAAAGGGTTTCCTTTGCCTGGCGTAGAAGCGTTGCCGTCTGGCTCGGAAGTGCCTTCCGGCTCGGAAGTGCCTTCTGGTTCGGAAGTGCCTTCTGGCTCGGAAGTGCCGTCTGGCTCGGAAGTGCCTTCTGGCTCGGAAGTGCCGTCTGGCTCGGAAGTGCCGTCTGGCTCGGAAGTGCCTTCTGAATTGGAAGTACCGCCCAGCCCGGAAGTGCTGCCCGAATTGGAAGTGCCATTCGGCCCGGAAGTGCTGCCCGACTCGGAAGTGCCATCCGGATTGTTGGACCCATTCCCGTTATTCCCGTTGGAGCCATCGGACACAATTTCCGAACCGGGCTCCGACACAGTAATGGTCATCGTATCATAGGCGATTTGCCTTTCCGCGCCCTCTTTGCCGGCAAAGGCTTTTACGGTTATGGTCACGCTGCCCGTGGGAAGCGAAACCGTACAAGATGGATCAGCTTGCCCGTCAATAAAATATGTAGAGACAGCTTCACCTTCAAAATTTTCGCACACAACCTCATAGCGAGTCGCGCTGCTCACCCTGTTCCATTCGACCAAGAGGCTGGCGCCATGCACGGCGGTTGGCTTGTTGATGATTTTGAGCGTGCGGTCTTGAGAACCTTGACCGGCGGATTTTTTCGAATTGTCCTTTTGGTGGTTTGGATCATGCGCATCGTACGAATTTTCTCTGTCGGTACCCTGCCTCACCACACGGAATCCGGTGGTGCCGCTGTCATCTTCAGCAGATGCAGAATCCCCCGATGACTGCTCATTCGGATTATCATCAAGACCTGTAATACGATTTTCGGTGTTCGATTCGGTGTTATCCATCTGAGCGTTCTGACTATGACCGTCTTCAGCCAACACAGTCAATACAGGAGCGCAACACATGCTCCAGAGCAAACAAAACAACAGGACTTTTCCGATGATACGAGCCCCTCTCATAATTCCACCTCCAAGTAGTTTGCCATAAAACCACCGGAGCGCTATCCCCCTCAAAGACACCGCTGACTGTGGTTTTAAATTCGATTACTTTCCATAATATAGCAAACCTGTAGAAATTTGTCAAGAAAAAAATACAAAATTATTACATATCTTGTACGTAAAATAAAAATTGTACACTCTGATAAGCAGTTTTGCATGAAGAAGAATGATGATTTTTAGGTGATTTGACGTTTGTGGAAGGATGACATCGCAAAAATTTCATGCCCGGGCCCGGCGTGCATACGGGCGCTGAGCGGCGCGCCATGCTCGGGACGCGGTTGCGGTGTTCAGCGTGCCGAATGCGCCCGGCGCCGATTGCGAAAAAGCCTTCCATTTTATCTATGGCTGATGATGAGCACGCCTTGCTTGCGTTTTGCGGGAATCAGGACTTTTCCGTGGGTATCAACTGGTCTTTCCTGCGGGCGTGTGATATACTATTGATAAAAACAAGCCGTACCAATACCCAAAGGAGCAGCCGAGGGAGGATTGCTATGGAACAAAACCTAACATTCCCAAGCGCGCAGGTACAGCGAGTGCGGATGAAGCTGGCCTGGGCGCAGGTAGAGATCGTCACCGGCGAGGAGGACGTGCATCAGGTGTTCATCGCGGGGGACGACGAGAGCGTCGCGGAGATGAGAAACGAGCTGGACGGCGGGGAGATCATCGTCGTGCAGTCTCAGCGCGCTTACGCCAAAGAGGTGCTCCAGCGCAGCCGCTGGCTCCAGATTTGCCTTCGGCTGCCGCGGGGTTTTGCGGGCGATATCGACGTGGATACGGTCACCGGGACCATCGGCGCGCACAAGATCGCGGGCGGGGAAATAGCCCTCACCACGGTTAGCGGCGCCATCCGCGCAAAGGGCGTTACGGGCGAGAGAATCTCGTTGCACACCGTATCGGGCGCCGTGGTAGGGGATTCTCTTCACGCAAGACGCGGCGGCTTTAGGTCCGTTTCCGGCATGATTACGCTTGAAAACGTAGCGCTGGACGCCATGAAGGTATTTACCGTCAGCGGCGGGGTGAAGCTATCCCTGCTGGCGGGATGCCGCACGCTGGATTTGCAGTCCATATCGGGCGCGTCGTGCGTCGCGGTCGAAGGGCCGGCCAAAGCGTCGATGGGCTCGCTCAGCGGGCAGTTTGTGCTCAGCGAGGAGGTCAAGGAAGCGCCGGGCTGCCTTGAGATCAGCGCGTCGACCGTGTCGGGCAACCTGGTGATAAAAAGAAAATAAGGGGGGACCTTATTGATTCCCATCTTGGAGGGGGGCGCGCGCCATGTTTGATCTGCTGGTGCTGGGCGGCGGGCCCGCCGGGTATCTGGCCTCCGAGCGCGCGGGGCACGCGGGGCTTTCCGTGTGCTGCTTTGAAATGCGCGAGTTGGGCGGCGTGTGCTTAAACGAGGGCTGCATCCCGTCCAAGGTGCTGCTCAATTCCGCCAAGATATACGACCATGCCCTGCACGGCGAAAAGTTTGGCGTTGTGGCCAGAGACATCGTGCTCGACCACGCGGGCGTGCAAAAGCGGCGCGCCAAGGTCGTTCGCACGCTGGCCGCGGGCGTCAAGGCGAAAATGAAGGCGAACAACGTAACCGTGGTGAAGGCGGAGGCTGTGATACGCGGGCATGAGCGGGGCATCTTTGCCGTAGAGGCGGGCGGCGAAACGTACGAGGGCAGGCGTATCCTCGTCGCGACGGGTTCCTCGCCCGTTGTGCCGCTGATCGCGGGCCTGCGGGAAGGGCTGGAAAGCGGCTGGGTGCTGCTAAGCCGCGAGGTGCTGACGCTTCCCGAGGCGCCTGAAAGGCTTGCCGTCATCGGCGGCGGCGTCGTCGGCCTGGAGATGGCCGCGTATTACAACACCGCCGGCAGCCAGGTCACGGTGATCGAGATGCTGGATCATATCGCCGGGCCCACGGATCGCGAGATTTCAGATTTCCTGTTGAAGGAATACCAGGCCAAAGGCGTGGACTTCCGCCTGGGCGCGAAAGTCGTCTCGCTGGGCGGGGGCAGGGTGACCTATGAAAAGGAGGGAGAGACCGTTTCCGTTCCGGCGGATAAGGTGCTGTTATCTATCGGGCGAAAGGCCAACGCGCACGGCATCGGCCTGGAAGCCATCGGCGTGGAGACGAACCGATCCGGCGTTGTGACGGACGCGCGGGGCAGCACGAACGTGCCAAACGTGTACGCGGCGGGCGATGTGAACGGCCGGTCCATGCTCGCGCACACGGCGTATCGCGAGGCGGAGGTCTGCGTCAACACCATGCTGGGCAAGCGCGACACCATGCGCTACCACGCCATTCCCTCCGTCGTCTATACCGCGCCGGAAGTCGCGTCCGTGGGCCTGACGGAAGAGGAGGCCAAAGCCCAAAGCGTCCCGTATGAGTGCCGCAAGCTGTCCATGCGCTACGCGGGCCGGTTCGTGGCGGAAAATGATGGGGACGGCCTGTGCAAGGTGCTCATGGAAGAGCGCCGGCGCAGCATTATCGGCGTGCATATGATCGGGGCCTATGCGTCCGAGATCATCTGGGGCGCGGCGGAAATGATTGAGACGGGGCTGCGCGTGGAGGAAGCGAGAGAGATTGTCTTCCCACACCCGACGGTGTCAGAGATTATTCGAGACGTGATGTGGGAATTTTGACGCGAATGCAGGAATTTCAAGGGGAACTTGCCATGGCAGTGAAACGGAGAGGAGTCAAGCAAATGGGCGAGGGAAAACGGATTGGGCTGGATGTCAACAACATGATGGCGGATATCATCGGCATGCCATATGGGATAGATTCGGAGGCCGTCGACGCTTTGGCCCCCTACGCGCAAATGGCGCAGAAAAGCGTGCGGGAAAACCGCGGCAAGGGCATGCTGGGCTGGACGGAGCTGCCGTACAACCAGGCGGAGATCGTGGACAAAATTGAGGCGGTCGCCGCCCGGGTGCGGGAGCGGTTTGACGCCTTTGTGGTGTTGGGCATCGGCGGTTCCGCGCTGGGCCCCATTGCCGTGCAGCAGGCGCTGAATCACCTGCGCTGGAACGAGCTGCCGCCTGGAAAGCGAAACGGCCCGAAGCTGTATGTGGAGGACAACATTGATCCGGAACGCATGGCGTCGCTGCTGGATGTCATTGATGTCAAACGGACCTGTTTTAACGTGATCACCAAATCCGGCGCGACAGCCGAGACGATGAGCCAATATCTGATCATTTCAGAGCTGCTGAGGCGCGAGGTGGGCGAAGGCTTTGCGTCGCATATCATCGCGACCACGGATAAATCCCGCGGGAACCTGATCCAGCTCGCCCGCGCCGAGGGGTTTGAAACCTTTATCATCCCGGACGGCGTAGGCGGCCGCTTCTCCGAACTCTCGCCGGTGGGCTTGCTGGCCGCGGCGGTATGCGGCATTGACATCCGCGCGATGCTGGAGGGCGCCAAGCTTATGGACGCGACCTGCCAATGCGGCGACGTGTGGCAGAACCCAGCCCTGCTGGAGGCTGCCCTGCAGTATGTGGCCATGACGGATATGGGCGCGAATATTCAAGTCATCCTGCCCTACGCGGACAGTTTGAAATCCATCGCCGACTGGTTCTGCCAGCTCTGGGCGGAGAGCTTGGGCAAAAACGTCACCCGCAAGGGCATGGCGGTCAATGTCGGCCAGACGCCGGTGAAGGCGCTGGGCGTGACGGATCAGCATTCGCAGTTGCAGATGTATACCGAAGGGCCGTATGACAAGGCGGTCACGTTTATCAAGGTGGAGAAGTTCCGCGCCGAGACGGCCATTCCGCACGGATGCGAGCAGTTTGCGGACGTCGCGTTTCTGGGCGGCAAAACCCACGGCCAGCTCATTGAGGCGGAACGGCAGGGCACCGAGTACGCGCTGTGCCGCGCGGGCCGCATGAACCAGACCATTGTGCTGCCGGAGATCAGCGCCTACACCATCGGCCAGCTGCTCTATTTCTTTGAGATGACGACCGCCTACATGGGCGAGCTGCTCGATATCGACGCGTTCAACCAGCCCGGCGTGGAAGAGTCAAAGCTGGCGTCCTTCGCCGTGCTGGGGGATGAGGGGGAGAAGTTCGCGCGAAAGCGCGAGGAAATGGCGGGACAGGCGGCGAGGCGGGAGAAGTACAGGTTGTAGGTTTATCGCGTGCTTATTGGCTGCGCCTCGCCGTTATGGGCCTTTTGCATCCCATTAGCCCTATCGGTCTGTTTTCCGGCACGCGCCTGATTCACAATTTGGTGAGGCAGACCGTCGCCTCGTTTCGGTTGTGGAAGAGCTGGCGGATGTTTTCCACCCGGTATGCTTTTGCGAGAATAGACCCGGCGCGGGCGACGAGCGGGAACCATTTCTCCGTATTTTCAGGCAGCTTGAGCGTGAGAATAACCGCGCCGCCGGGCCGGAGGCAGGCCGCCCCCTGAGCCGTTAGCGCCGCGGATTCGGCGCTGTCCATCTTCATGTCATTGACCATCAGGTCGCAAGGGGCGGGCGAGCGGAGGTATGCCTGGGCTGTGGCTTTGACGTGGGTGACGCGCGTATCCCTCGCGAGGCGGGGATCGAGATCCGCGGGGTCAACCGCCGTCACATAGAGCCCGCGTCTTCGCAGGACGCGCGTCCAGCCGCCCGGCGCCGCGCCAAGATCCAGCGCGCGCATGCCGTCCGACAGCGGAACGCCGAATACCTCCAGCGCTTCCAGCAGCTTGAATTCCGCGCGGCTGATCTGCCCTTCCTCCCATTTAAAACGGCGCATGCCGCCCGCCCAGTCGCTCAGGTTTTCCGCGGGCGTGGAAAGACCAAGCCATCCCGTGCCTTGCGCCAAGAAAACGGAAAGCACCCATTCAGGCCGCTTGACGCTCAACTCCGCTCCGGTTTGCGCTATGATGGCTGAGGAAAGCGCCTCATTGACGTCAAAGCGCTTATACGCGGGCGTGTATCCCTCCGCGATGACAGACTGCACGGAAAAGCGTGTGCCCGCGTGAAGGCGCTCCAACAGGGATGAAGAAAGCCCCCGTTGGAGTCCTTCCATATCGAAGGGCGTACCTTCAAGCGGTACTTCTATCTCCGCCGGGCACAGATGCCTGAGAAAGATAGGCTTCTTGTGCGGCGTTACACCCTCGCACAGCGCTACGCCGGGCATGAGATATCTGGCTACCTTGGGGCCGCCAGCTTCACGCAGCGCCAGGGGAAGCGCGTCCGCCTGGGCGGTGAGGATATAGCGCATTAAAATTCCGCCGAGCCCGTTGTGCGGGGGAACGGCAACACGTCGCGGATATTGGGGACGCCTGTCAGGTACATCACCAGGCGCTCAAAGCCAAGCCCAAAGCCCGCGTGCGGAACGCCGCCGTACTTGCGCAGATCCAGATACCACCAATAATCCTCCGTGTTCAGATTGCATTCCGTCATACGGCGCGTAAGGGTCTTAAGATCGTCCTCGCGCTGGCTGCCGCCTATGAGTTCGCCGATGCCGGGCACCAGCATATCCGCCGCCGCGACGGTTTTACCGTCCTCATTGAGTTTCATATAGAACGCCTTGATCTCCTTGGGGTAGTCATAGATGAACACCGGGCATCCAAAGTGTTTCTCCGTCAGGTAGCGCTCATGCTCGGTCTGCAGGTCCATGCCCCAGTGAATGGGGTATTCAAATGGCTGGCCGCCGCTTTTCAGGATGTCAATGGCGTCCGTATAGGATACGCGCACGAAATCCGCACCGGCCACATGGGAAAGCCGCTCCATCAGGCCCTTGTCCACAAACTGGTTCAGGAACGCCATTTCCTCCGGCGCCTCGTCCATCACGCGGCGGATGATATACTTGACCATTTCCTCGGCTAAGTCCATGTCCTCCTTGAGCGTGGCAAAGGCGAGTTCCGGTTCGATCATCCAGAACTCGGCCGCGTGGCGCGGCGTAAAGCTGCGCTCCGCGCGAAACGTGGGGCCAAAGGTATACACGTCGCGAAACGCCATGCAAAAGCTCTCCACGTTGAGCTGGCCTGACACCGTCAGGCCGGCGGGCCTGCCGAAAAAGTCCTCGGACAGGTTGACAAGGCCATTTTCATCGCGCGGCGGGTTATCCGGGTCCAGCGTCGTCACGCGGAACATCTCGCCCGCGCCTTCGCAATCGCTGGTGGTGATGATCGGCGTATGCACGTAGACAAAGCCTTTCTCGTAGAAGAAGGCGTGGATAATTTGCGCGGCCAGCGAGCGGACGCGGAACACCGCGTTGAATAGATTCGTGCGCGGGCGCAGGTGCGCAATGCCGCGAAGAAACTCCACGGAGTGCTGTTTTTTTTGCAGCGGATACTCCGGCGTAGACGCGCCGACGATCGTGACGCTCGTGGCTTTAAGCTCAAAGGGCTGCCGCATGCCGGGAGTTGGGACGATGGTTCCCTCCGCTTCAATGGCGCCGCCGACGTTAAGCCTTACGATTTCTTTATAATTGGCAAGCACGTTTTCCTCCAAGACGATTTGCAGCGGCTTGAAGAAAGTGCCGTCGTGCAGCGTGATAAACGCGAAAGCCTTTGAATCGCGCACCGTGCGCACCCATCCGCTGACGCGAACGCCTTCCATGGGCGTTTCCGGCGATGCCTTGTATAGGGCCCGGATCGTCCAGTCCATGCTCTCTCCCCCCCCCAGTTTTGAATGTTCAAACGGTTAGAATGCCTTAGTATAGCACCTGATGGGGGTTTATACAACATTGCGGCGGGAAAAGTCACGCCAAATGTCACGCCAAACGCACGAAAGAGGTATCCGCTCAAACGATACCGGGGCAATGGTTTTTGAGCACGCCCCCAATACAATTACGCTTTCCGTTCAAAATTCGCGTCTTGCGTAAACCTTTTGAGAAATCATATACGACAGCGCCAGAAGCAACGCCGCGCCTATCAACATACATACCGCTGTCCATACGGTGTTTGCGAACGCCCATTCCACAGCCGAAAGCAAAAACTGCTGAAACGCGTCGTTGAAATACCCAAACATATAAACCGCCGACACCACGATCGCAAAACCGATTATCGGGACATAAAATCCAAGCCCCCTTCCTCTGGCGTACCCTATTTTGAATAACAACGGAAAAGAGCACAAATTCATAACCGCATACAGCAACAGGCTGCCGCATATTATCAAAAATATTGCGCTACAATCGGCATGGAAGCTGTGCGCGATGCCAAATGCCGTTCGCCCGTAAAGCAGTCTGGAATATAGAATCGTAATGACAGTCCCCGCGGTAAACCCGACAAGCTGCATGAGGAGCGACAAGCCATAACGCGCGCTGACAATCGCCTTGCGGGTTACCGGCAAAGTCAGGTATAGATTATCGAGTTTTCCTTTCTCCTCCACTGCGAAAGGGTTGACCGAGAACGAGAACATCATGAACGCCATGAGGGGAATGACTATCGGCACAAAGAAAAATCCGTACAGAAGAGTCGTACACGGGATGATGATGAACCTTTTTTGATAACACTTCATGCCTATCCAATCGAGTTTTATCATGTTAAGCATACTTCGACCTCCTCTCCATATAGACAACCACATCATCAATCGTCGCGCGTTCCGTTATCACTTCCGGCGGCAAACCGCCTATGTCCGCTAACGCCATAAGGCACTCATACCCGTTGCTGTGCTCGCGCAGTCCAATCGCCGATTTTCGTTTATCCTCCGGCAGTTTCCCTCCGCGCACAACGCAATACCCGGATGTCAGTTCCTCTTTATCGCCGCAAAACGATACAACGCCGTGGCTGATATACACTATCATATCCGCGATGCGTTCAAGGTCGCTGGTAATATGCGTGGAAAACAGGATTGTCCGCTCATCGTTTACCATATATTCCCGCATGATGTCCAGAATTTCGTCGCGGGCAACAGGGTCAAGCCCGCTCGTGGGTTCGTCCAGCAAGAGCAGCTTCGCGCTGTGTGACAAGTGAACCGCCATCGCGAGTTTCATCTTCATGCCGCGCGAAAAACGCTTAAATTTCTTTTTCGGGTCAAGCTCAAAGCGCGACAGGTATTTGCGGTATTCATGTGCGTCCCAGTCGCGGTAAAAGGGCTTTATACCTTTTTCTACGTCTATCGGCGTCCAGTCCTCTTGAAAATACGGTTGGTCAATCATAACGCCTAAGTTCTCTTTGACGCTTATATCGCCGTCAGGCTTGTCCAGCAGGCGAATTTCGCCGCTGTCTTTGAGCGTCATACCCAGCATCGCTTTGAGCATAGTGGTTTTTCCCGCACCGTTCGGCCCAACGAAGCCGCAGCATAGTCCCTGCGGAACGTCAAAGCTGACGTTTTGAAGCGCAAAACCTGGGTAGCGTTTACACAGATTCTTAATTTCAATCGCATGGGTCATTGAAAGTTTCCTCCAATCTGTTTTGCAATTCGGAAAGCGTCAGTCCCGCCGCCCTGCCCTTATCCGCCGCTGTCCGCAACGCGTCGTCAACGGAACGCAAATACTGCTGACGAACCATGTCCGCGTTGCCCTTGACGAAACAGCCGCGCCCTTGCACGGTATAAATCAGTCCTTCCGCTTCAAGGTCGCCGTATGCGCGGGTCGTCGTAATGACGCTTACCCGTAAATCCCGCGCGAGTTGACGCATGGAGGTCAGCGGCTCATCAGCCGACAGTGATCCTGCAAGAATTTGCGCCTTGATCTGCATTTTGATTTGCTCATAAGCGGGAATCTCGCTTTGCAGGGAAACGATGATAGCCAAGCACATCACCTTGCCTTTTCTGTATATGTATAGTATATGCACTATTGGCGCATTTGTCAATCCCTATGGCCTTTGAGTTATCCCATTATTTCACCGCCAAGCGAAGCGGAGGTCAGGGAGGAAGGATAATTGAAGGTTTTTAGGTTTTTTACGAAGGAGATCAGCAATACCGTGTTTGGCTTTGCCAGCGCAGATAAGAACGGTACGGCGTTTTACTCGCCGCGAATGGCTTCAATCAAGTTCACGCTTCGCGATAAACGCACCGAATACAGCGTGGTACAAGCGACTACCGCCGCTATGATACCGACCGCCGCCGCGATTGAACCAATAGGCATCAACCGCTCGGTATGTGCGGCCATCATAGCGTCCACGCCCGTCGATATGGCGAAATACGCGAACGGTATGCTTATCGCGCCGCCGTAGACAAGCGATTTCAATCCATACAGCAGGCTTTCGGCGACGAACATTTTCAGTATTCCTGATTTCGTCTCTCCGACGCTTTTCAGTATCGCGATTTCCTTCCGGCGGACGCCCGATTGCGTGGCTATCGTACTTATAACACCGCTTAACCCGATAAAAACAACCGCTCCCACGAAGATAAACAATACCGAGCTGAGTACCGTATGAACGCTGTCGCTCGCGTTCTTATCCGCTTCAAGGTTATAATAATACGCGCCTTTGCTTTGCAACTGCGCAGTATAAAATTCCCTAAGCCCTTTAGCGTCCACTGTTTCAAAAAGCCAAACTGCCCGTGCCGGGCTGTTTTTCGGCGCGATAATATTAAGCGGTATATCGGCGTCAAGACAAATTCTCAGTTCAACCGGAAATTCTGTAAGGTGTCCATCCGGCGCTACTGTCAGGGATTGTAAAGTCGTCTGCTGTAACGGTTTTTAGGAGATAAGGCTTCAAAGGGAGGTTGTCAAAGACCATGCTTGCCACATTGCGGACGATAAGGCCATCTGAAACCATTTTGTGGCCGTCAAGATACAATCTTGCTTGCGGTAAGTATAGTGCGTGTTGATCGCAGTTTACTCTTCCGCGTAATCGGGAGTTTACGACAAGTTCCGGCGCAACACCGTCATTGGCAAACATAATGTGATCCAAATAGTCGTCCGGTTCCCCCAATGGTTCCAGACCGATGGGATGCACTGAATAACCTTCTTTTTTCAGCCTGTTGGGGGACTTCAGCAACCCATCGGAAAGTATTTTTTCATAAGTTGGAAGTGTTGTACTATGTATCAAAAAACGAGAGTCGGAGGGCCGTATGGAAGAATCTTTGTAATGCGTTTTGAAGGCAAGGTTCACGTCATCCTTTGAAATGAGAATGATTTTTCTGCTGTGATCGGTTTCATACTGAATGAAATCCGCGAAAAGCTCATTGAAGAAAGCATACTGCGGCGTCATTGAAACGGAATAGCAACCATGTTCAGAGCGCTGTTGAAAAAGCATCCCCTGAACATTTTCGTCAATCGAAAGTATCGTCCAAGTGCGATCGTACTTCCCATCATGGGTAAAGGGGTTATCATCATTCATGTTGTAATCTGGTGGAGCAATATAAATCTGCATCACTGCAACTCCTTCACTCTCTTCGGTGGCGTCACCTCATACGGCCTGTTTTCTTTAAGGATGGTGAAAATGATGTTGCACAACTTCCTGGAGACTGCGCCCACGGTGATCAGATGATGTTTTCCAAGCGCTTTGAGGAATTGGTAATACTCAGGCAGAATCGGATCGCAGAACGCCGCTTGGTTGGCAGCAAGCCAAATAGCCCGTCGAAGATACGGAGAGCCGCGTTTGGATATTTTTTGCTTTGTCCCGGTAAACTCACCGGATTGCGTAACCTTCACATCCAAACCGGCAAAGGCTACCAGTTTACCCGGCGCATCAAAACGGCGAATGCCGCGGATCTCGCTGATAATGATAGCGCTCAACATATCACCGATGCCCGGAATAGTTGTAATGACTTGATGACATACGCGATCCTGGTTCGTGCTGTCGCTTCAATTTCAAGCAAAAGATACAACAGTAGGGATCTCAGTTCAGTGTCAAAATCATGCAAGGCTATTATTTGCTCAAACGTGATATCTTTGTGGAACATGTTGTTTTCGCAAAGGTGAATATGTTGGTTGCTTTGGTGGTTGCGGCAAATAAATCTCTCCTAGCACAAAATAAGGCCCGCCAAATGCGCATTCGACACCCTTGGGTATCAAAGAGGCGTGGCGAGCACGATCAAGCACAGTGTACCGTATACAACAACCAGTGTCAACACATTTTTGCCCGCTTTAATCTGTTTCGACCCAATTTAATCTTGGTTTTCTTTCAGTGCTTCTAGAGAGGCGGCTATAAAACGGATGAAACCTCTCGTTCAGAACCATCAAAGCAGCCACACACGTCATGCCTTTTTCTCCCTGCAAGCGTCACTGCTGATTCTGCTGGGCACGCACAGGGATTCACGGTAGGACTGGCTTGGGCGGACGTACCGTACCGCTAGTGGCTCTCAACGCCGTGGTCGCGGCTATGGCCGCTATGGGCAGCTATGAGCTCACCTTCGCTAAGGTGGACGGGAAACCGCCGGATGGGGCGGACGCTTAAGGTTGATAAAGGCTCCGCTGGCTTTGGCTAGCGGAGCCTTTTTTTTACCGACACTTTACCGACAGTTGCGCGGTATTCCTTAGTTTAGTGAGCGAATATTGTATGTAATGAAAAGTTTATAAATCGTCTAAGAATAGCAAAAACCCCTTGAAAACACTGGATTTTCGAGGGGTTTTCCACTGGTGCGCCATCAGGGACTCGAACCCGGGACACCCTGATTAAGAGTCAGGTGCTCTACCAACTGAGCTAATGGCGCCCGTCCAAATTGACAAAACATATAATACTGCAATCTTGGTCATATGTCAACCTTTTTGGTTTTGGCCCAGGGCAAACGCCGTAACCCGTAACCACATGTAAGGTGATACCGCGCGTTGCAAAGCGTTATAATTCCGCGTCAATGCATTTTTCGCAAAAGCAGCCTCTTCCCGTATTTCACGGCCTCATACCATAAAACCGACACCGCCGCCAGGCCTAAAACGATCAGGAACTGCCCTGCCGAGAGTGGCGCGAGTTTCAGAAAATCATTTAGGGGGGTGTACAAGATGATGAGCAGGCCCAGCAACGTAATGGCATTGGTCAGCCACATGATTGCATCCTTGGAAAGCCGCTTGACAGAAACGATCGCGCTATCGATATTCGAGCTGTTGACTTGAACCAAAAAGGAATTGGCGATCATAATGACGGCAAGCCCCATAGACCGCGCTATGGGCGCGGCGTCTGGATTTTTTGTCAGCACGGCGGCATACGCGCCAAAGGACGCGGCGAAAATCGCCAGGCCTTGCAGCACGTTTTTAAGCATTTGCCTCGCGCCCACCAACATTTCCTTTGGATTGCGCGGCCCGCGTTCCATAACACTCGATTCGGCGGGCTGTCTTTCGAGCACGATCGAGCAGGTCGGGTCAATAATCAATTCCAGCAGCACGATATGCAGGGGTAGAAACATGAAGGATAGGGGCGGTATTCCCAGCGCCGGCGCGAGCAGGGACGTCAGCGCAATGGGGATATGGATGGAAAAAACATAGCCCACCGCCTTGCGGATGTTGTCATAAATCCGCCGCGCGTCCCGCACCGTATCGACAATGGTCGAAAAATTATCATCCATGAGGATGAGGTCCGCGGCCTCGCGGGATACCTCGCTTCCGCGCTTGCCTATGGCAATGCCGATATCCGCGTACTTTAGCGCGGGCGCGTCGTTTACGCCGTCGCCGGTCATGCCAACAATTTCTCCGTTGTCTTTGAACGCTTTGACAATGCGCATCTTGTGCTCGGGCATGACGCGGGAGAAGATGCTGACGGTCTTGACGCTTTCGCGCAGTTCGTCGTCAGTCATGCTTTCAAGCGTTTCGCCCGTGATGATGGTATCGTGGTTCATCATGCCGATCTTCTTTGCGATGGACGCCGCGGTAACGCCATTGTCGCCCGTGATCATCACCACGCGGATGCCCGCCCTGCCGCAAAGGGCGATATCGCCTTTGACGGAATCCCTGGGCGGGTCAAAAAGCCCAACCAGCCCGCGAAGCGTTAGCGTACAGCCCGTAAGGGTGCGGGGAATTTGCGATTCGCTGTCCAGCCGTGCGGCCGCGACAGCGATTACCCTGAGCCCCTGCTCGCTCATCGCGCGAATTTTTGCCTCGGCCGCTGCCCGTTCAGAATCTGTCACCGTACAGAGGGTCAAGACCCTTTCCGGCGACCCTTTCGCGGCAATGATCACTTCCCCGTCGTGGCGCCACACGTGCCCCATCATTTTCAGCTCGTTGGTAAAGGCGTATTCGGCAATCAGATCGCCGCCGAAGAGATGCGCTTTGGGAATCCCCAGCTTTTCGCAGTGCGCGAGCATGGCTTTTTCCATGGGATCATAGGCGTCGGTCTCACAGGCAAGCCCCATGATTTCGTGGAGGCTGTCTTTGTTGCCGTCACACGCCCAAGTATCCCGCACGGTCATTTGGTTCATGGTGATGGTGCCCGTCTTGTCCACGCACAATACCGATACCGCGCCAAGCGTTTCAACGGATGGCAGCCTGCGCACGAGTGAATTTTTCTTTGCCAGCCGCCACGCGCCCATGGAGAGAAATACCGTCAGGATCACGGGAAATTCCTCGGGGATCATGGCCATGGCAAGCGTGATGCCGGACAGGACGCTTTGGATGAGCCTATCGCGAAAAGCATGATCTGGCAGGTTAAGCCAGGTCGCCACGCCTACCATCACGAAAAGGGCGGCGGCAATACCGGCGCACAGCCTGACGATGCCGCCGATTTGCTTTTGCAGCGGCGTCTTTTCCTCCGGCGCTTCGGCTACACACAAGCCGATTTTGCCATATTCGGTCGCTTCGCCTATCTTCTCCACGGCCACAACCGCCGAGCCCTGCGTGACAAGCGTTCCGGCGTAACAATAGTCGGCGCGCCAGCCCCCTGCAATTTCGCGTGAGCTTTCCGCCGCCACCTTCCAGACCCATTCGGCCTCTCCGGTGAGCGAAGATTCATCGACGCATAAATCGCTGCACCGGACGATATGGCCGTCGGCGGGTATTTTCACCCCCTCATGGATCATCATGATATCGCCGGGCACAAGATCTACGCTGGCGATTTGTATTTCCACGCCATCGCGCAAAACGCTGACGCGCGGCGCGGACAGCTCTTTAAGCGCGCTGAGCGTTTTGTCCGTTTTCCATTCCTGTATCACGTCGATGCTGATGATGCCGATGACAAAGACGAGCATGATCAGCCCGTCGAGCGGTTCGCCAAGGAGGAAGTAAATGACCGCGGCGATCATCAGCAGCAGAAACATGGGCTCGCACAGGATATGCAATGCCTTTTTGAAAAAACTTTCCCGTCTCTGCGAGGAGAGCTCGTTTTTTCCGTGCTTCAATTGAAGCGCTTTCGCTTCGCGGGCTGTCAGGCCGCCGCCGTTTGCCGTGCTGGTTGCCAATATGATCCCTCCCATGATTCTTGGCGCAATTGCCGCCGGCGCTCCTGTGCGCCGTTGGCAGGAAAACCGGTTAAAAAACGCGTCTGTGGGACAGTATACTGTCCCACAGACGCGCGTAGCCCATCTGCTGCCGCAAAAGCGGCCCGGCCCCATAAACCCCAAAGGTTTATCGCCTGCTCAGTTTGTGCTGCGGCCTACCGCCGCGCAAAGCATCATTTCTTTCTATGACTATAGCATAAAAAGAAAGTTATGTCAAAAAGATCCGGTATCCAATTCACCGCCCATGGCAAGATCTTTCAGGCAATCGTGCTCTCTTTTATCTCTTTGCATATCTTTCGGCAGCTTTGCCGCCGCCACGTCATGGGCCGTAGCCAATGATGCGCGCCAGGGCCATCCTACCGCTTCCCCACGATCTCCAGCGTATCCCGCGCGATGGCAAGCTCCTCGTTGGTGGGCACGATCATGACCTTGACGCGGCTGTCGTCCGCGCTGATAAAGGTTTCGCGCGCCTTGTTCTTCGCCTCATCCATGCGGATGCCAAGGAACTCCGTGTCCTCCATGATGAGGCGGCGGGCATCGTGGCTGTTTTCGCCGATACCGGCGGTGAAGATCACGGCGTCCAGACCGTTCATGGCCGTGGCGTACGCGCCGATGTATTTGCGGATGCGGTAGGCAAACACCTCGGCGGTGCGCCTTGCCGCGTCGTCGCCCGCGAGGGCCGCGTCGCAGATATCGCGCCAGTCGCTGCTCAGCCCGCCGGACAACCCTAAAAGGCCGGACTGCTTGTTGTACACGGACGTGATTTCATGCGCGGACTTGTCCTCCGCGCCGCACAGGAATTCCGTGATGGCCGGGTCCATGTCGCCCGCGCGCGTGCCCATCAGCACACCTTCCAGCGGGGTGAGGCCCATCGTGGTATCGATTGATCTGCCGCCGTCCACCGCGCTGATGGACGAACCGTTGCCCAAATGGCAGATGACGAATTTGAGCTGCTCTATGGGCCTGCCCAGCAGCTCGGCCGCCCTTTGGGAGACAAAGCGGTGGCTGGTGCCGTGGAAGCCGTAGCGGCGCACCCTCAGGCGCGTGTAGTAATCGTAGGGAAGGCCATAGAGATAGGCGCGGCGCGGCATGGTCTGATGAAACGCGGTGTCGAACACGGCGACCATCGGGACGCCGGGCATGACGTCGCCGCAGGCGCGGATGCCCGTGAGGTTGGCGGGGTTATGCAGCGGGGCCAGGGCGATGTTTTCCTCAATGGCGCGCAGGACCTGATCGTCAATGAGGACGGACCGCGTAAAGCGCTCGCCGCCATGAACCACGCGATGGCCTGCCGCGTTGATAGAGGACATATCGGCGACCGCGCCCGCCTCGGGATCGGTCAGCGCCTTGACCACGGCGTCAAACGCGTCCGTATGGTCTTTCAGGGGCGCTATGACCTTATAGACTTTCCCCCCCGCCTTTTGCACGATGTTGGAGCCTTCGATGCCAATGCGGTCGCACTGCCCCTTGGCGAGAACGGCTTCGGTTTGCATGTCGATGAACTGGTATTTCAGCGAGGAGGAGCCCGCGTTGATGACGAGAATATTCATATGCTTCCTTACTCCTTTTTGGATTACACCGCGCTGGCGGCGGTGACCGCCACAACATCCACGATATCCTGCACGCTGCACCCGCGCGACAGGTCGTTGATCGGCTT
>WRGP01000240.1 GCA_009787135.1 Bacillota bacterium
GCCTTAGCAGCAGGATCAAAGCGGCGGCCAAGGCGAGCGAGGTAAGGGGATCCGCCTTGCGGCGCGCGACGCGCCCGCCCTGCACGGCCAGCAGCATGACGCCGGCGCGAAGCGCGGAATCCCTGAGGCCCGTTATCAGTATATACAGGCTTAGCAGAATCGCCAGCAGCAGCCAACGCGTCCTTGGGGATGCGGGCAAGCGCTTAAGAAATTGATCCAGCAGCATATACCATAGGCCAACGTGCAGGCCGGAAACGGACAGGACGTGCACGATTCCGCTGTCCTGCATCCAGCGATACCACTCGTCTGCCCGGTCCGCCCGGTCACCCAGCAACATGGCCCGGACAACCGAAGACGCCTCTCCAAACAGCACGTCTATTTGCGCTCCCAGCGACGCGTTGATGGAAAGCACCGCGCCGTATATACTCCATTCAGCCGGGGCAATCACCCGTGCCGCGCCGGAGGCGTACAGGCGCATATGGCTGCCGCTTTGCGCCAGCCACATGCGCTGGTCAAACCCGCCCGGGTTGCGCGCGCCGCTGGGCAGATAGCCGGTACCCCGCACGCTCACGCGCTGTCCATGGGCCAGGTTCACATTTTCCACGGCCGGATCATAGACATACAGGTTCGACGCGACGCGCGTCCACGCCTCCTCCCCCGGCTGCCGCACGCGGACATCAGCCAGGGTATACATCATAGCCTTATCGTTTCGCCGCACGCTTCCCTGTATGGTACCCTCCACCATCCATCGGCCCGTATCGGGCAGCGGCGGCGGCTGAAACTCCATCGCGCCGCGTATCATGCCCAGCAAACCCGCCGCGCAAAGGAGCAAAACAAAGCCGCTCCGCCCATGCCTATACAAAAGCGCACAGGCCGCCACGCATACCAGCAGGGCGCCCCAGCTCCATATTCCATAGGGCACCCGGGTAGAGAGCGCGGTGCCGGCACACAGCGCCAGGGCGATATTCATCAGCGGTCGCCTTGCGAAAAAGGAAGGCGCGGGCCATACCTTTCTTTTTGCCCGCGCCGCTTGCAACATGCGGAAGCCTCCTTTACTTGACGCCGAGATATATACAACCTTTTTTGCTTATACTATATACTTATTGATCAGCTCGCGGCACGACTGGATCAGCCCCGCTACAGCCTCAAGCCCTCCGCCGGGGAGAAAGGCTTCGCCCACCGCTTCGCGGCCAAAGGATAGGGTGACGCCTCCTTCTTGCGTTTGGTTCAGCGCCGCCACGCCATCTTCCGCCCGCAGCGCGCGCAAAACGCGACTTCTCTCCTCTTTGGGCACTTCCAAAAAAGCGGCCGTCTCCCGCGCGGCGCGCCGAAGCGCGGCGCCCTCCAGCGTTTCCAGCGCGCCCTGGCGCAGAATGCCCGCGCCAGGCCACCCAAGGCCGCTGGCGCGCACCGCGCCGTCCGGCAGGCTGCTCTGCGTGACCAAGACCGGACGTACATCCATGCTATGCAGGGCGTCTACCGCCGCGGGCACTTCCGGCTTTACCAGGTCGCCCATGCCAACCACCCCAAGGAAGATCATATCCTCCTCATAGGGGCCGGGCGCTTCCAGCCATTTGGTGGCGAAGCCCAGCGTCAAGAGGCCTTGCGCCTCCATCCGGCGCGTGGAGGCGAGCGCTCGCTCCCGGTCCGCGCTGTCCAGCGGCCGCGCCTGCCCGTCCAGCACCTGGGCGCAACGGTTCAGCACAGCCTCCGGCTCGCCTTTGGCGTACGCGCGCAGGCCGCCCGCGTCGCGATGCACCGTCGTCTCGATCCGCCGCGCCTCGTCATAGGGCAGCGCGGATACCTTGGGATACTGCCTCGCCATTCGCTCCCGCGCGAAATTCAGCTCCCGCGCGAATTCCTCCAGCGGCGCGTAGTCGTCACACCCGAGCGCCACGCCGGCCGTCAGCATCATCCACGAGCTTTGCCGGCGGAACCTTTCCAAATCGCACGGATCCAGCGGCGCGGCCACCATGCGCACGGCGTTCCAGCCCTCCATAATCATCGGCGCGTCGATCACCAGCTTCCGGATCCCGGCGATTGCCTTTGGCGCGTCCCTGTCGCGAAGAAGAACGCCCCGCTCCGCGTTTTGCTGCAGAAAGGCCCGGGTGGCTTTCGTGAAGCGCCAGCTTTGTACGGGTATCCTCCAACCTTTCATTCCTTTATCTCCTATTGCCGTATGAGGCCCGTATGGCGCATGAAACTGCCCGTCATATACAAATGGCCCGCGAGCTGCCGCTGTTCGCCGTTGATATAAAAAAGCACGCGCATAACGCCCTCAATCTCGGTGAGCGTGTTGACGATGGCGTATACCATGTCCCGCTCCCGCGTGTCCGTCATGTCCGCGCAGGCGGAGGCAAACGCGGCGGACAGGTTCAAAAGGGCGGTATCCCCTTTGATTTGCACGCCAAGGATGTCCGCGTCCGTAATGCCCTCCGGAAGCGCCGCGGTAAGCTGCGGGCTTGGCGGCGGCTTCATCAGCTCGCAAAGCAGCACGCGCGGCTGGGTACGGAAACGCTGCTCAATCGGCCGGGTTACGGCGCTAAGCCCGGCGCCGTCCGCCAGCGGATAGTACACAGTGCATGTATCGGCGGTCAAAGACGTGAACTGATCGCGCTTCATAAGCCCGTCTTGCGCGGCCCACTGGCTACCGTCCATCAGCTCCATCTCCGTCACCAGCGTATCGCCCACATAGATCGTGATGCCGTCCAGGCCCGCGATAAAGCCCGCGAGCGTATAGCAAATAGACGAGAAAAGCATGCCGCGCGTGGCGCCCAGCACCGTGAGGTGATCATCGACCGTCGGGTGGAAATAAATCTGCAGAACACGCTCCCCCTCTTTGTACACAGGGTAGCGGTCAAAATACGCGTCGGAGGGGACGAGCCTGCGCATGCCCGCCAGCTGAAGCGCGCCTTTGGCCATCTCCTCCAGCAGTACGCGCGCGTATTCCGCCGCGTTCCTCTCTGGATAGGCGTCCGGGCCTCCATCGGAAAATATCTCGGGAAAGGTGACGTTTCGCACCTCCGCCAGCATGGCCGTGCCGTCCTGCGTGACGAAGTACAGCGGAACGAATTTCTGCAGTTCCAAGTCCATGGACACCTGCTCCGTCTCAATTTGCCCCCAGTAGCTGGAGATGCTGCCGCTCGGGTACCGCGCCAAAGCGCCCGTGGGCAGCGTTCCCATCAGGTTCAGGCCCGTATCGCGGCCGCTCACAAGCACCTGCACGAACCGGATGCCCCCCATTTCCGTCAGCGTGTTGGTGATCGCCACACGAAGGGCGAACATCTCGCGCCGGCCCAGGGAGCCCGCGGCGCCGCCTAGGTTCACTGTCACCAAATCGCCCGATGTTTCCACGGGGTTGGATACCAGTTCGAGCTGCAGCGGGAAGGCGCCCGTGTAGAACGGGCTTTCGCTGATCTCCTTGAGCAGGGCCGCCACGCAGGCCTCCTGCTTGGTCTGTCCAGATTGCACCTGGATGGTGCGCACAACGGTAGTAAGCCGCGCGGCGTCCGCGTCGGGCATGTACAGGACAACCTCCGCGTCGCGGGTGGATTGGCTGTCGCCAATGGGCGCGCTGGGCACGGGCTGCGCCGGCGGAAGCGTTTGTCCTGTATACTGATGTTCTTCGGCCAGATTGCCCATGCAGCCTGTCAGCAGGCAAAGCGCGAGCCATATGGCCACAAGCTTTCCTCTGCGCTTTATATCGCCAAACGGCATTCGCATCAAACTACCTCCAGCATGCGCAGCAGGGTCTCATAGGGGATTTTCCAAATGCCCCGCTCGCGGACAAAATCAAGGGGATACGCCTCCAGCGCGATCACATCGCCCGGCACAATGAAACCCAGCCGCGCGACGATGACGGCGCGGTCCCCGCCCGGTGAGACCATGCCCGGCGTCAGCGTAAAGGACACCAGGGAGCGGGTGACGCCCGCCATTTCCTCCATAAACGCCGCCTCCGTGGGACGGCCTTCTACAAAGCGGTACAGGCGCGTGAAATCCTTTTCCATAAAGCTATTGAGGATGAGCATGGCGGTATTGTAATGGGTAAGAATCGCTTCCTCATCGCGCGAGACAGGGGTGAGCAGCAGGCTTGCGTCCGCATCTTCATAAAGGTACGCGCGGGCGATGCGCTCCCCCCGCGGGTAATCGGGGTTGAACTGTACCAGCAGCTGTACGGAGGCGCACGCGGTTTGCTCCGTCACCGTATTGACGATGGACGCGAGCGCGAGCTGCCGCCTGATCAGCACCTCTTTGCGCCACACGGCGTCATTATTCCAATCCGCGGGCGCGTCCACCGGCGTGCCCAAAAAAGTGCGGCTGAGCGTGACGGTCATCATCTGCCCCTCAACGTTTACCTCCACCACCTTGGTGCCGGGGATGAACAGGCCGGTCAGATCCATGGAGCTTGCGCTCGGCCCCTCAATCAGCGACTCGATCAAAACCTGTTCAAACTGCTTGTCCCTGGGAATGATTAGGCCGCGCGTTTCCTGCGCGAGCATGCTTTCATCGCGCATGCGGAAATAGAGCGCCACCGTTTGCTCATCGCGCGTGTACTCATCCGCGTGCGGGCGTATCTCCGGCGCCTGTCCGGCAACCTCCGCGCTCTGCGCGGCCGCCGTGGGCTGCAGCGCGCCCGCGGGGGATGCCGGGGAACAGCCGCCGAACATCGCAATTCCGGCACAGAGCATGAGAAGAATATCCCATCGTTTGCTGAAAAATAATTTCATTTTACCTCCACAATGATTTTCCGCCTCGCGTCATCCCCGCCCTGAAAATCCGCGGATTTTCCGGGGACGACGTTTCCAGCCTTCGTCTTCCCGCCCCAATGTGCCGCGGTTCATTCGCGCGCCGCCCTACAGCGGCAGCTCCACGCGGAAGGTCGCGCCCCTGCCCTCTTCGCTGTACACGCTGATATTTCCGCCATGCATCATGACCGCCTGATGCACGATGGAAAGCCCAAGCCCATTGCCGCCAGTCGCGCGCGCGCGCGCTTTATCCACGCGATAAAAACGATCGAAGATGTGCGGCTGATCCTTCGCGGGGATGCCGGGCCCCGTATCGGAAACCTCAAGAACGGCGAATTTGCTTTCTTGGCTGACCGTAACCCGGATTCTTCCGCCTTTGGGCGAGTATTTAATCGCGTTCTCCACCAAATTGTAAACGATCTGCTGCAGCTTTACGGGATCGGCAAAGATAGGGATTTCAGCCGGCGCGATAAGGTTGAGCGTCTGCCCCTTCTCCCTGGCGAGCGTATGCAGCCGGCGCAGCGTATCCTCTACCAGCGCGGCAAGCAAAATATTCTGCCGCTTGATCTGATAGTGATGGGCGTCAGATTGTACAAGCGTGAGCAGGTCGGAGACGATCTGGCTTAGCCGGTCCAGCTCGCTATCCATGTCCGTCATAAATTCCGCACGAAGCGCCGGGTCCATATCCTCCTGATAGAGGACAGATTCCAGCAAAATTTTCATCGTGGCCAGCGGAGTCTTCAATTCATGCGACGCGTTGGAAATAAACTCGTTGCGGGAGATGTCAAGGTTTTCGAGCTTTTCGCTCATGCGGTTAAACGTCTCGCTCATGCGCGCCATTTCATCCGTCCCCTTGACTTCAACGCGGCTGGACAGATCACCCCGCGCCATGCGCTTGATGCCCTCTGTCAGCGTGGCGATGGGCTTTGTGATGATCTGGGAGAACACCAGGCTGATGCCAAAAACGGCAATGGCCGCGGCAAAAAAGCACAGCAGCATCTGATCCTGGATCACGCGCAGATTCTCCATCATATCCTGTACGCTGTTGGAATACAGGAGCGCGCCGTAGCGGGTGCCGTCCAGCTCGAGCGTGGACGCGAAATACCCCGCCCACATCTGATCGGTCTGGTCGCTTCGAAGAAAATCAAAAAACGCGCGGGAGCCAATCTCCCGCGTGCGCGTTACCAAATGAAAGCCATAATCAAAACCGCCGCCGCCCAGCACGGCGACCACCTCAGGGTGCGCGATGCGCTGCCCGTTCAGCTGTGAAAACGTATCAATCTGCACCTTGCCGTCCATGTCCACCACAAGCAGCCGTCCCTCCAACTCCTGGCTGGCTTTGAGCGCCTCTATATATAGTTTTGCCGCGTCCCCCCGGCTGAAAAGGGGGGCGAACTGCCTTGCGAGCCTTTCCACGGTGGCCCGTTCCGCGTTAATTCTTGTCTTAGACATGTAATCGCTCACCAAGCCAATCAGCGACGTGGCGACCACATAGAAGGACACGCCCAGGATGAACAGGAAAGCGATTAGAATCTTCCAGCGGATGCTGAAAAAGAATTTTCTATTTCTTCTTCTAGTCTTTGTCCGTGAAATAATAGCCAACTCCCCACTTGGTGAAGATGAATTCTGGCTTGGCGTTGTCGCGTTCGATCTTCTCCCTGAGGCGGCGGATATGTACGTCCACAGTGCGCATATCGCCAAGGTAATCGTATTTCCAAACGGTCTCGAGCATATTTTCACGGCTGAAAACCCGGCCGCGGTTGGTGATAAAAAGCTGCAGCAAATCAAATTCCTTGGCGGTCAGCTTGATATCCCTGCCCGCCAGCCTGACCGCGCGGTTGACAAGGTTCACCTCCATATCGCGCACGTGGACAACTTTGGGCTGCACGCCGGCGGGCGCGGCCTGCGCGCGCCGCAGAATGGTCTTGATGCGCGCCTTTACCTCCAGAATGTTAAACGGCTTTGTCATATAATCATCCGCGCCATATTCAAGGCCGAGGATCTTGTCCATGTCCTCGCCCTTGGCCGTCAGCATGATAATGGGCACGTTGGACCGCTCGCGGATGCGCTGGCACACCTCGGTGCCGCTTACCTTTGGCAACATGACGTCCAGCAGGATCAGATCGTACTTGCTCGCGTTAAATTTGGCGATCGCCTCCTCCCCGTCGGAAGCTGAGTCGACCTCATATCCGTCTTGCTCCAAACTGAAGCGAAGCCCCTTGATAATCAACGGCTCATCGTCCACAAGCAAAAGCCTTTTCGCCAAATTCAAACACTCCCTCGCATTTCTCCTCCTATTATATTCGACCTTCGACTAAAAATGCAAGAGGAATTTCTTTCTTTCTTAACATTTTTCACGATATTTCGTACGTTATCTATTTAATACGTCATATTGCGTTATAGAATTGAGAAAATAAGGGTGCCGTTCCAAGGGATTGTCTGGGAATATACAAAAGCATAAACCTGTGATAAAATAATTCGCCGGAGTATCAATCCGCGAAAGGAGGAGCAAGGCGTGCCAATGCCATTTGGTATCAGAAAGCTGGCGCTGTGGGCGCTTGTAGCCTTGTTCCTGACGCTCCCGCTCTGCGCCCTGGCCACGGAGGACGAAGCCTTCGTGAACCCCACGCGCAATCCCAACGCGCCCAAGTATTTCAGCGAAAAACCCGGGGATTTGCAGCCGGACCAGATCGTCGCCTCAAGCTTCATCCTCATGGAACGCACCAAGAAGCAGGTGCTGCTGGAGAAGGATTCCGAGGTGGCGCGTTTTCCCGCGTCCACGACAAAAATCCTCACGGCGCTCATGGCGCTGGAGTTTGGCGATTTGAATGAGTATATTAAAATGGAGCCGGAGGATCTGGACATTCCCAAAGACGCCACCAGGGTGCCGTTCAAGGTCGACGAATCGGTAGCCCTCAAGGACATGCTCTACGGCATGATGCTCAAAAGCGGAAACGAGGCGGCCAACGCGGTGGCCAGATATCTGGGCGGCGATGTGGATACGTTCGCGCGGTGGATGAACGATACCGCCGCGATGCTGGGCTGCACGAGCACGCATTTCACAAACGCCAATGGGCTGCATGAGGAATCGCATTATACCACGGCGTACGATCTGGCGGTCATCATGGACGCCGCGCTGGACAACGAGACGTTTCGGGAGATCATTCGCTCGCCGGACTATGATCTGCGCGCGACAGGGATGAATCCTTCCCGAAAGATCGAAAACAGCAACGTGCACATCCGCCGGGGTGAAGACAATAAGAATTACTACCCATGGTCCATCGGCGGAAAGACAGGCTTTACCACGCCGGCCGGCTACACGCTTGTGGAAGCGGCTGAAAAAGACGGCGTGGAACTGATCGCCGTGGTCATGTATACAAGCCAATCCGGCCGCTGGGAGGACACGAAACGCCTGTTTGAATATGGGTTTTCAAAGTATGAATCCATCACGCCCGAACAAGTCTACAAGGATAACCCGACCGTGCTGCAGATCAGCGGCTTTGATCCCGTGCTTGAGGGATATTCAAACAGCAGCCTGCCCGAGGACGAGCGGCAGGGCCGCCTGAGGCTGGATATTCGCCCGGTCGATCCAAGCCGCACGGCGCGCATTACGGACCTGAAGCCCGAAATTGAAACCATCCGCCAGAACTTTTCGATGTACACCAACGTGCGGTGGCTGAAAGAACTGCGCGCGCCCATTGAAAAAGGCGAGGTCATGGGCCATCTGACCTTCTATCCGGACGGGGAGGATGAGGTGGTCTATGAGCTGATCGCCACCCGCGGCATCCCCGCGCGCGAGAACGCGCCGCCTACGCTGGAGGAAATCGAAAGGCGCGTGGCGGAGGATCCGTCGCCCTTCCCGCCCTTTGGCTGGGACTGGGTGCTGCCGCCTATCCTCAGCCTCCTCGCCGTGCTCGCGGCCTTGCGCGCGCTTCTGCGCGCCGGGCTTCGCCGGCGCAGGAGCCGGAAGCAGATTCCCAAGCCAAAGCGGCGGTATTTTAGCTGACATCCTCCCTCGGCTGCCTTTTCGCCGCCAGCAGATACCAGGCGAGCGAACATGTGCCGCGGAGCGCCGCGGCCAGGGAAATGCCAAGCCAGATGCCGCTGAGCCCAAGCGCGGTCTTGGCGAGAAAATACGTGATGAACACGCGCAGCACGTTTGCGCTGACGCTCACGATCGAGGGGGGCAGGGTCTTAACTCTTGCCGTGAGGCAATGGGGCCGGAGGATACAATCCCCCGGCGGGGTCAAGGGGGCTGAACCCCCTTGACCCCGCCCTATCTCCGCATCTCCGCCCCAAACTGCGTCTCGCAGCTCCGTACAATCTTATCAAACACCTTGCCCACTTCCTCATCCGTCAGCGTGCGATCCTCCGCTCGCAGGCGCAGGGTGAAGGCCACGGATTTTTTGCCCGTTCCCAGCTGTGTGCCTCGGTAGACATCGAACATGTCCGCGTGCTCGAGGAGCTTGCCGCCCGCGCGGCGAATGGCGTCCAGCACCGGGCCGACGGGCTGCACGTCGTCCATGACGAGGGCCACATCGCGGGTAACCGCAGGAAAGCGCGGCAGAGGCCTGATGCCGGTCATGGGGGCCTGAAGCCGCGCGAGCGCTTCGAGATTTACTTCCGCGAGGTATACGCGGCAGCTAATGTCAAAGGCTTCGGCCGCGTCAGGGTGAACCTCGCCCAGCCGCGCCACCGCTTCATCCCCGGCGGTCAGGGTGGCGCTGCGGCCCGGGTGATAGTATACGTCCGCGCCCGGCGCGAGTTTCGCCTGAATGCCCAGCACGCGGAAGAGCTCGAGCACCACGCCGCGCATGCGGTAGAAATCCCAGCCCGGGCCGTAGGCGCCGAGGCAGAGCGTCTGCGTTTCTACGGGCAGTTCCCCCTCCTTGCGGGTATGCCCCTCGAACACCGCGCCGCACTCAAAGAGCAGCCCGCCCTCGTTTTGGTGGCTCAGGTTCAGGGAAAGCGCCGTGAGGAGGGCCGGGGCCAGCGTGGTGCGCATGACGCCCGTATCCTCGCCCAGCGGGTTGCGTATGAGCACGGGATCAAGCCGCGCGTCGTCCGCCGCAAGGCCCAGCTTTGCCGCGGCTTGCGCGCTGGTGAAGGCGTAGCTCATGGTTTCATGGCCGCCAAGCGCGGTCAGCACACCCCGCACCTTGTCATGCAGGCGCATGCGGGGGGAGCGCGCGCCCGGCATGGCTTCGCCTTGCGGCAGCGTGGAGGGCAGCGTGTCATAGCCGTAAAAGCGCAGCGCCTCCTCCGCGAGGGCGGCATCGCTGTCCACGTCCTGGCGGAACGGGGGCGGCGTGGCGGTAAGGGTATCCCCCTCCAGCGCAACGTCAAAGCACAGCTTTTTCAGGATGGCCGCGATGTCCTCGGCGGGAATTGTCACACCCGTTAGCTTTTGAATGCGTTTTACGCTAGCTTCAATAGAACGCGGCGGCAGCGGGTTGGGGTAGATATCGATCTCGCCGGACACGGTTTCCCCGGCCCCCAGCATATCCACAAGCTGGCAGGCCCGATGCAACGCGTCCGAGACGGTGGCGGGCGCGACGCCCTTTTCAAAGCGGGCGGAGGATTGCGTGCGGATGCCCAAGGCGCGGGCCGTCAGTCGGACGGACGTGCGGTCAAAGGCGGCGCACTCAAAGAGAAGCTCCGCCGTGGTCCCGGCAATCTCCGATTCCTCGCCGCCCATGATGCCCGCCAGGCCCGTGGCGCGCTCCGCGTCCGCGATGACGAGCATGCGATCCGTGAGCATATGGTCCTTGCCGTCCAGCGTGCGCAGGGTTTCGCCCGGCGCAGCGCGCCGTACGATGATCCGCCGGCCCTTGACGCGGCTGAGGTCGAACGCGTGCATGGGATGGCCGGTCTCGAGCATGACGAAGTTGGTAATGTCTACGATGTTGTTGATCGAGCGCATGCCCGCGCCGTGCAGGTACGCGCGCAGCCATAGCGGCGACGGGCCGACGCGGACGTTCTTGACGACGCGGGCGGCATAGCGCGGGCACAGGGCCGTGTCGAGCACCTCCACCGTGACCTCCTCGTGTACATCCCCGCCGTGTTCCGCAAAGGCGATGAGGGGCATTTTGAACGGCACGCCGAACGCGGCGGCGGATTCGCGCGCCACGCCCCACACGCACTGGCAGTCAGGCCGGTTGGCGAGAATGTCGTACTCCACGGCCGTATCGCCAAGGCCCAGCAGCGGGCGCACGTCCACGCCCAGCGGGTGCTCCTCGCGAAATATCAGGATGCCGTCCACCCCCGCGCCGGGGTACAGGCTGTCGTCCACGCCCAGCTCGCTCCCGCCGCAGAGCATGCCGCGGCTCTCCACGCCGCGCAGCTTGCCGGCCTTGATGGCCTTGCCGCCGGGCAGCGCAGCGCCGTCCAGGCATACGGGCACGATTTCACCGCCCGTAAGGTTCTGCGCGCCGGTGACGATCTGCAATGGGGCTTCCCCGCCCACATCCACCTGGCAGATCCACAGGTGGTCGGAATCCGGATGGCGTTCCATGGACAAAATGCGGCCGGTGACGATGCCGCTGATGCCCTCGCCGATGACCTCCGTGCCCTCCACGGCGGTGCCGGTCATGATCATGCGCCTTGTGTACAGGGCCGCATCCGTGGGGATGTCGGCGTAGTCGCGAATCCATTGCATCGGTACTTTCATTATCAATGCATCCCCTTTCTTAGCGGAATTGGGTCAGGAAGCGCAGGTCGCCCTCATAGAGCGCGCGCATGTCGTTGATGCCGTATTTCATCATCGCGGTGCGCTCCAGGCCGATGCCAAAGGCGAACCCCGTGTATACGGAGGCGTCCACGCCGCACAGCTCAAACACCTTGGGGTTGACCATGCCGCAGCCCAGCACCTCGATCCAGCCCGTGCCCTTGCACACGCGGCAGCCCTTGCCGCGGCAGGCCACGCACGTCATGTCTACCTCGGCCGACGGCTCCGTGAACGGAAAGAACGACGGGCGGAAGCGCGTGGCGATGCCCTCGCCGTACAGGCCCCTGGCAAACGCGTCCAGCGTGCCCTTCAGGTCCGCCATGGTGATGTTCTTGTCGATGAGCAGGCCCTCGATTTGATGGAAGTTGGGGGAGTGGGTGGCGTCCGCCTCGTCCGCGCGGAAGCACCGGCCCGGGCAGATGACGCGGATCGGCGGCTTGCGGCTGAGCATAGTGCGGGCCTGCACGGGCGAGGTGTGCGGGCGCAATACGATGTTGTCCTCAATGTAGAACGTATCCTGCGCGTCACGCGCGGGGTGGTTTTTGGGCAGGTTGAGCAGTTCGAAGCTGTAGGTGTCCAGTTCCACCTCCGGGCCTTCGACGACCTCAAAGCCAAGCCCTACAAAGATATCCACCATGTCGCCAAGCACCATGGATATCGGATGCGCCGCGCCCAAGGCGGGCTGGGGGCGCGGCTCGGTGACGTCCAGCCTCTCAGCCTCCAGGCGCAGGACGCGCTCCGCCTTGCGCAAGGCCATGCCGCGCAGCTCGATCATTTCCGCGATGGTCTCGCGCGCGCTGTTGATCAGCGCGCCAAACGCGGGCCGCTCCTCCGCCGGCAGCCGGCCCATGCCGCGCAGGAGCGCGGTAAGGCTCCCTTTTTTCCCCTGCAACTGCACGCGCAGGGCCTCCAGATCGGCGGCGGATTTGACTTCGCCAATCGCGCCGCGCGCCTCCTCGAGAATTTGATGGATGGTTTCCCGCATGGTTTTCCCTCCGTTCAAATGGGGATATACCGTTTTGCACGCAAAATGGTATAAAAACGCGCCTGCATCCGCAAAGGGACGCAAGGCGCGTGCGTGGTACCACCCTTCTTTGCCGCGGGGCAGCCGCCAGGAACAGCGGCCGTGTACGGCCTCTACGGGATAACGGGCGCGTTCCCGGCCCCGCCTACTTATTTTCAGCGGAGCGGCTCCGGAGTGAATTTCCCGCCTGCGCGGTAAAGCAGCTTTCAGCCGGGGCTGCTTATCTCTTAAAAGCACAGGGGACGCGGGCGTTGTCTCCTTCATCGCTGTTGGTTATGGGTATACCATGGAAAGGGAGGCTTTGTCAAGGGGGATCGGGTGCTTTTCCGCAAACGCCGCTGCCGCTGCCCGGGCAAGGAAACTTATCGCGCTGGTAAAAAAACCGCTTGGCAGCCAGGCATACGGTTCACCCCCGCGCGTCGCCCGGTCCCGTCTCAACCCGCCCAAGCCAATCCATGACAAGCCGATTGAAAACCGGCACGGCCTCAATTTGCAGATTATGCCCGCTTCCATCCAAGACGGCAAAGGTCGCCCGCGGGAACCTGTCCAGCATTTTATACGCGTCCGCGTAGCCGACGACATGGTCTTGCCGCCCTGTGACAATGCAGGAGGGTTTCTCGAACACCATGGCTTCCAAATCCTCCACGAAAGCATCGCTGTACGCCGCGCCAAAGTGACGATACAGAAAATCGGTATCCGCGCTCCGTATGCCTGGCAGGATGTCCCTTCGATACTTTTCATATGTCTCCGGTGTGGCGATGACAGCCATCTCCAGAAAGGCCGCCATGGCGGACGCGTCCGCCCCCGCTTTCAAACCGGGTGATTGATGCAGGACATGCCTGGCGGGCGGACCAAGCCGGCGGGGAAGAATCCGGCCCGGCGCGCTGCTTGTATAGGCTACAGCCGGACAGATGAGCATAGCGCCATTGATTCTCTCCGGCAGGTCATGCACAAGGCCGAGCGTCAAATATCCGCCGTACGATTCGCCCGCAAGCAGAAGATTTTCCCCGGGAATGACCGTGTCAATCCATTCCTTGAGCAGCGCAAGCATATCCTCAGCGGTGCGCAGCCACCGTGCGGAGGGCGTTTTCCCCATGCCGGGCAGATCCAGATAAATCCTTTTGTAGCCTTGTGTTTGTTCAAAAACAGGCTCCAGGCAGCCCGTCATCAGGCGATGGTCAACCGTATACCCGTGAATGCACACGACGGGTTTTCCCTCCCCATACACCTCATAGTAGATGGGGATATCGCGAACCATGCACTCCATACCAAACCCTCCTTGACGGTCATCGCGTCGATGTCGAAAAAGGGTATACCATGGGAAGAAGGAATTTGTCAACGAGGAATTTGTCAAGGGCACGAAAAACAGCGCAAGCCATTGATTTACGCGAAAGGTTGGTATATAATTTCCCGCAAAGGAATGTGGTAAGTTTATTGAACAGGCAAGTGTTTTATTTATGAAAAATAAAGATATTATTGTTATATTCAACCCGCAGGGTTTGATGCTTGATACGCAAGAGACATCCGGCAAGGCGTATTTCAATGACGCGCTGCTGGCTGATTTCAAATCAGATCCTTACAAAGCTCTGTTTTATTTTGGTTTTGAGGACAAGCATCCCGATATGTCAGCCTCGCTGTCCTTTTTGCACGGGGTTTGCCAGCGTTTCATCGGCGGCCTTTCCCATGACCCGGATATAGAAATCACCAGAAAAGTCAAAACGCCGGATATAACCGTTTTTTTGGACATGCTTCGCGGCGTCCCGTACGCCGTGGGCGTTGAATATATCAGCACGGGTTGGTTTGCCGGCCTGTGGGCTGAACTATCCGCCCTGTTTGAAAAGGAAATATCGGCTTGGGACGGAACGGTCGCTTCCTTTCTGACCACACACAACGCGAAGCTGCATGTGGTTGGCAGGGTATTTTTCCACCTTGTGGAAAACAAATCCAAAGAATATCCATTTGCTTTTTTAGCGACATATTCCACGCAGGCGGAGCAAAAGGCGGAGCATGTGCCGCTTAAAAACGCGCTCCTCGAATATAAAGACAGGCAGGATTTGCTTTTGAAGCTGTTGACCACAGTGAGCAAAGCCGCCGCCGGCAGCGATTTTATCTCCGAGCTGGTGGAAAGCGGGGAATTGTTCTCCCCTTTATGGTTCAACGTCGATGAAGCGTATACCTTTCTAAAGGAGATTCCCTTTTACGAAGAATGCGGCATCATGTGCCGTATGCCTGACTGGTGGAAAAAAAGAAGCGGCAGCTTGAAAATGTCCGTTTCCATAGGCGGTAAGGAACCCTCACAAGTGGGAATGGACGCGCTGATAAGCTGTACGCCCAGTCTTTTTCTGGACGGCGAGAAAATCTCCAGGGAAGAGCTTGAGGCGCTGATGTCGCAAACGGCGGGGCTGTCCTTCCTGAAGGGCAAATGGATTGAGGTCAACCATGAAAAGCTGAAATCCGTGCTGGAAGCGTATGCGAAAGCCGAATCCATGGGCGATGTTACGTTCGCGGATGCCATGCGCATGGAACTGGGCATTTCCGAAAGCGGTTTTGCGCGGGACCTGGGCGACGCGGCGGAGATAACAAACGGAGAATGGTTACAGCATATCAGAAACAGGCTGATTGACCCCAGTCTGCTGGGCAGCTTGGAGCCTGGCGATGGATTCAAGGCGCGGCTTAGGCATTATCAGCAATCCGGGTTTAACTGGCTGGCGTCTATGAAAGGCATGGGCTTTGGCGCGCTGTTGGCCGATGACATGGGACTGGGCAAGACCGTACAAATTTTGGCCCTGCTTGAGTACATGCGGCAAAATGGCGGTTTCAAGTGCCTGCTGATTATTCCCGCGTCTCTGATTGGCAACTGGCAAAAGGAAATTTCCCGTTTCGCCCCCGGCATCAGGTACTCGGTGCTCCACGCGAAAAACACCGCGCTGAACGACGAATCCGATTTGTTTATCACAACATACGGCATGGCACTCCGTTTGGAACATCTCAAGGCCCGCAAATGGGACGTCGTCATTCTGGACGAGGCGCAGGCAATCAAAAACCCGGCCGCAGGCCAGACAAAGGCGGTAAAGCAGCTGAACGCCTCGTTCAGGGTCGCCATGACCGGCACACCCATTGAGAATAAACTGGGCGATCTGTGGTCGTTGTTTGATTTTCTCAATACGGGCCTGCTGGGTACCGTAAAGGAGTTTTCCAATTATGCCAAAACCATCAAGGACAGCGGCTCATATACCAGGCTGCGCGGCGTGGTAAGCCCGTTCATACTCAGGCGCCTCAAAACCGACAAAGCCATCATCAGCGATTTACCCGACAAGATTGAGATCAAGGCGTATACCGCCCTTACCAGCAAGCAGGCGCTGCTGTACCAGCGGCTGACCGAAGAGTTGAAGCACAAGCTGGAAACCACCGAAGGAATCCAGCGCAAAGGCATCGTGCTGGCGGCGATCATGAAATTCAAGCAGATATGCAATCATTCCGACCAGTATTTGGGGCAGTCCGCTTATAAAAAATCCGGAAGCGGCAAATTTGAGAAATTGCAGGAAATCTGTGAAACCATCTATGAAAAACGTGAACGGGTGCTTATTTTTACGCAGTTCAAAGAAATGACGAAGCCTCTCGCCGAATTTTTGGGCACTGTGTTCGAGCGCGAGGGGCTTACGCTGCACGGCGGTACAGAGGTCGCAAAACGCGCCGAGCTGGTGGACCGCTTCAACGGCGCGGAATATGTGCCGTTTATGGTGCTGTCCCTGAAAGCCGGGGGCGTGGGGCTCAACCTGACTTCCGCCAACCATGTGATTCATTTTGACCGCTGGTGGAATCCCGCCGTGGAGAACCAGGCCACCGACCGCGCCTTCCGCATCGGACAGAACAAAAATGTAATGGTGCATAAATTCATAACGGCCGGTACCATTGAGGAAAAAATCGACGTGATGATAGAGGAAAAGCAAAAGCTGTCCGGCGATATCATCGCCGCATCCGGCGAAAACTGGATCACCGAAATGAGCAATGACGAGCTTATGAAGCTATTCGCGTTGGAGGGTTGAGCTGTGTGGGGGTATTATGAGTATGTGCCCGTGGCGCAAAAAAAGGCGAACGCGCAAAGGGCGCTGGCAAAACTGAAAAAGAAAAACCCCGGCGTCTGCCCCGTGGTAATAACCGGGAACAAAATCGCCAAAACCTGGTGGGGCGGCGCGTGGAACAAGAATCTGGAATCTTATGCCGATTACTCGAACCGGATAGGGCGCGGCCGCTCGTATGTCAAAAACGGTTTTGTGCTGGATCTTAAGATAGAAGCCGAAACCGTAACCGCGATTGTCGCCGGCAGCGGGCGAAACCCTTATCATGTAAAAATATCTATAAACGCGCTTTCAAAGACAAAATGGCTGAAGATCACGAACCTATGCGGGCGGAGTATCGAGGGCATCGACCAGCTTGCGCAGGGAAAATTTCCCAAGGAACTGGAAACGCTTTTCACGCAAAAGGGCGAAGGGCTGTTTCCCTCGCCTGAAGAAATAAAGTTTTCATGCGACTGCCCCGACTGGGCCTCTATGTGCAAGCACGTGGCCGCCGCCCTATATGGCGTAGGCGCGCGGCTTGATGAGGACCCGACATTTTTCTTCAAGCTCAGGAACATTGAGATTGAGGCGCTGATCAAGAAATCCATTGAGGAAAAGATGGAGAACATGCTGAAAAACTCCGGGAAGAAATCGAAGCGCGTCATTAAGGACGCGGATTTGGGCGAGTTGTTTGGCATATGAAAAGGGTTCCTTCCGCCCACCGCATGAACCGCGGTTCATGCGGTGGGATCATCCACCACCTCAACATGCTCCCGCCCAAAGGTGTCAAACACGCTCTGCATCAGGCTTTTCTGCCGGGGGGTGGCCGCCTTTGATTCAGACTCCACCTCCAGCGTAAGCGTCATGGGCCTGCCTGCGGCCTCGGTGAGCATGGCCTCGATCTTCTCCTGCCTGCCTGCCTGGCGGATCATGTTCAGATAAATCTCACCCTCTTTAGGGTACAGGATGCGCGCGGTGCCGTTCTCAATGCCGGCAAACCGCCCTTTCGTCACCGGCGCGTATAGGTACGGCTCCTTTTTGATCAGCCTCAGCGCCTTGTCCCAGACGCTTTTCTCCAGCGGCGGCGCGGACGCGGCTTCCTTTTTTTCATCGGATACGGCAGGCGCTGTTTGGATTTCTTCTTTTATTATAGCGGATGTGTCGGGCGCGGCATACGCGGCGGATGGCGCTTCCATCCCTTTGAGGGGCATATCCGCCGGCGCGGCCTTAGCTTCCCCCCGGTTCGCTTCCCCCCGCTCCAGCCTCTTCTCCACCAACTCCATACGGGACGCCAGCGCTTCCAGCCGCAGCGATTCCTCTGGCAAACACGCGCGCACCGCCGCCAATTCCAGCACCACGCGCGGCTGGCCGGACCATTTCATGTCGCTTTCCGCGTTTAGAAACAGGTCGAGCATGAAAAGCAGCCGCGCGCGCGTAACGCGCTCGGCCTGGCCGATCATCAGCGCCGCGTCTTCCTCCGTCGTCTCAAGCAAGCCGGCCAACGCTTCCGCGCAGGTCTGCGCCAGCATCAGGCCGCGCAAATGCTGCGACACGTCGCGGCTGAACACGTGCGGCTCCTGCCCGGCGCGTATCAGGGTGTCGATATCCATGACGGCCCGCGCGGCGTCGCCGTCCAGCAGGTGATCGGCAAAGCGGAACAGAAAACCCCGATCCGCCGCGCCCAGCACCTCGCGCACAAGGCCCAAGTCCGCCGAACCGCCGCCAAAGGAGATGCACATGTCCATCAGGCTGATGGCATCACGCATACCGCCCTCCGCGGCTTGCGCGATCAGCGCGAGCGCGTCCGGCGAGACATCGGCGTGCTCCCCCTCCGCGATCTTCCGCAGCCGCCCGATAATATCCCGCAGGGGGATGCGGCGGAAATCATAGCGCTGACAGCGCGAGAGCACGGTAGCGGGCAGGCGCCGCGGCTCGGTTGTCGCCAAAATGAACAGCGCGTGGCCGGGCGGCTCCTCCAGCGTTTTGAGCAGGGCGTTGAACGCGCCTGTGGAGAGCATGTGCACCTCGTCGATGATATACACACGGTAACGCCCGTGCTGCGGGGGATACTTCACCTTCTCGCGCAAATCGCGGATCTCATCCACGCCGTTGTTGGATGCGGCGTCAATCTCCACGATGTCCAGGCTGTTTTCCGCCTCCAGGGCGCGGCAGGCCGCGCACACGCCGCAGGGGTCGCCGTCCTTGGGCGAAACGCAGTTGACCGCGCGGGCAAAAATCTTGGCCGAGGATGTCTTGCCCGTGCCCCTGCTGCCGCAAAACAAATAGGCATGCGCCACACGCCCCGACGACACCTGGTTTTTCAGCGTCGTAACAATGGCGTCTTGGCCGACCACATCAGAAAACGTCGCGGGACGCCACGTGCGGTAAAGCGCCTGCGTTGCCATGCAATCCCTCCGTTTCAACGGGAGTATTATCCCACACAAAAACGGGTTTTGCAACGATAGCGTTGAATTGACGCGCTTACGCGCAAATGCTATACTGCGTGATGATGAAAACAGTAAGGAGGCAACCCCATGAAACGCGCCATTTCCTTGACTTTGGCCCTTCTGCTGGTATGGCCCGCCTTGGCGCTCGCGCAGGAAACGGATCGCATCCAGCTTGCGCAGGACATCATCACCCGCCTTTTCCAAGGGGAAACGACGGTATCTATGAACTGTTTACGCCTGAAATGAAAGAGATCCTCCCGGCGGAGGATTTCGCGGCCTTGCCCGGGCAGCTTGCCGCGGCCTACGGCGCGTTTGAGGGTTTGGGCCAGGCGCATGTGATAGGCCCCGCCGTGATCATGCAAGCGAAGCTGGCACAGGCCAATGTGCTATTTCAGCTGGTCATAGATGATAACGGCACACTGCAAGGGATTGGCCTCCGGCCGGTGGAGGAAAAGGCCTTCACCCTCGCGAAAAATGAGGAAGAGGTCGTTGTGGGGCCGTATCAACTGCCGGGCATATTGACCATGCCGGAGGGGGACAAGCTGCCCGCCGTGGTGCTGGTGCATGGCTCCGGCCCCAATGACCGCGATGAAACCGCCGGCGGCTCGGCCATCTTCCGCGACCTGGCGCAGGGCCTGTCCAGCCATGGTATCGCGGTGCTGCGCTATGATAAGCGGTCGTATCAAATGGACCGGGGCCTATTTATCTTGCCGGCTGAGGAATACGAAAAAATGACCATGACCCAGGACACCATTGAGGACGCGGTGGCGGCCGTGAACCTCCTGAAAGCGGATCCCCGTATCGATCCGGACCGCGTATTCGTCATAGGTCACAGCCAAGGCGCGATATTGGCCGGCCGTATCCAAGAGGAGGCGAACGCAAGCGGGCTGGTGCTGCTCGCCGGCACCATGCGGCCCTTGTGGCAGGTAGTTCTGGAGCAGCTGGAGGCGGTAGATTATGAGGCGTTAGGGTTGGATCAAGAAATCATCGCGGGCGAAATTGCGCTGGCGCGGGCGATCCCCAATATGACGGAGGCGGAGACGTATGGGCTCACCTCGACGACCATAGCCCCATACCTCCTCTGGGAAGCGGCCCAACACGACCTGAAGGCGGTGTATGACGCCTGTGACGCGCCCATGCTGATCCTGCAGGGAACGGAGGACAAGAATGTTTTCCCGGACAGGGATTACCCCCTGTGGGAAGCGTTTGCCAAAGATCATCCGGAGAAGGATATTGAGCTGCACCTATACGAAGGGCTGGACCATCACTTTACGCGGGGAGATGAGGTTGTCTTCTCCGGGGAAGCGCTTGCGGATATCATCGCGTGGATTCTCGTGCGCTAAACCGCGCACGAATCGCGGGGGCGCGCTTTACCCCCCCCTTCCAAACCCTTTACAGCAAAGCACCCCCGATACACCCGAGAGGAGATTGACGAT
>WRGP01000241.1 GCA_009787135.1 Bacillota bacterium
CCTGTTCCCTTTCCGAACACAGCAGTTAAGCCTCTTCGCGCCGATGGTACTTGGCGGGTCACCGCCCGGAAGACTAGGTCGCCGCCGGAATTTTTTCCTCAGTAGCTCAATGGCAGAGCATTCGGCTGTTAACCGAAGGGTTGTAAGTTCGAGTCTTACCTGGGGAGCCACGATCAATTGCCTGATTCTTTCAAAGAATTGGGCAATTTTTTTGTTTAAGCTTATAGTTCTTCGCTGTCGAAAATTTCTTGGAAGAAGTATTTCTTACCCTCCAGCCGCGGATAACGAATCCCGTCAATCTCCATCGCGTTCTGTACACTGCGGACGGCTTTGATGAACACCTCGATCATCCTCCGGGGATTGTTGGGGAAATCAGGAATACGCCCGCTGTCAATCAACAGTTCCGCCGCCGTGCGCCGCGAGAGGAAGCACTCGTTGTCAACCATCCCCTGCAACCGCCGTATTCATGTCTGCCACACGAAACAGCGTGACGGATTGCCCCGCCGATTTCGCGCCATCAACGAACGCGGCAGCTAACCTGTCGGTGCTCCCGCCCTTGTGCGGCGGGCCGCCAGCACAGCCCCGTTACGCTCAGCATAAACCGCCACGCGTTTGTTGACCCTATTATTATGAAAAAAAATCAGAAAACCTCTTTTCACTGCTCGCAAAAGGTGTTACAATACATTTGTATGCATGTCACGTTGAAGCAGATTTAGCCGATGGACATATCCCCTCATGTCCGTTGTCTGTTTCACGTGATATGCTTTGTTTTCTTTCAAGCCGTCCCACATCCTCCCCCTGCCCGCTTGGCTTATAGTATACGCGTCCCTGCAAATCTTCCGGCATATACCTTTGCTCAACCCAATGCCCCTCAAAATCATGCGGATACAGATACGTCTCCCCATTGCGTTTCCCATCCGCTGTGCCCAGCCGTTCATGTCCCTTGTAGCTCGTATCGCGCAGGTGCACAGGCACAGGCCCGAAACCTCCCTTTTCCGCGTCGGCCATTGCGGCTGAGACAGCCATCACAACACTATTGGATTTAGGGCTCTCGCACACAGCAATAATCGCCTGGGCAATGGATAGCTTCGCTTCGGGCATGCCGATAAACTGGAGCGCCTGCGAAGCGGCCACCGTTTGCAGCATCGCCAAAGGATTGGCAAGCCCTACATCCTCGCTCGCATGCGCGATCAAGCGGCGCACAATGATCTTTGGATCCACACCCGCGTACGTCATGCGGCTGAACCATGCCAGCGCCGCGTCAGGGTCTGACCCGCGCAGGCTCTTGCAGAATGCCGAAAGCATATCATAATATAAAGATTCATCATATTGCAATACCGGCTTCTGGATCGACTCCTCCGCCACAGCCAGGGTGATATGCACGCTTCCGTCACGCTGTTGCGGCGTGGTCATCGCCGCGAGTTCCAGCGCGTTGAGCGCGGACCGCAGATCTCCGTTCGCCACATGCGCGATATGCGACAGCGCATCATCGTCCGCCGCCACACCCATGCGGCCGAGCCCTCTCTCCCTGTCGGCTAAGGCTTTGTAAAGTCCTTCCAACACCGCCTCTATGCCAAGCGGATAAAACTGAAACAACCTGCATCGGCTTACAATGGCCGGCGTCATGGAAACCATAGGGTTTTCCGTGGTTGAGCCTATGAAGCGGATGATTCCTTTTTCAATGGCCGGCAGAATGGAGTCGCTCTGCGCCTTGTTCCACCGATGGCATTCATCCAGCAGCAAGTATGTCGCCTGCCCATAGAGCTTTTGCCTTTCCTCCGCTGCCTCGAGTACTTTTCGCACATCCGCCACGCCGCTTGTTACCGCGTTCATCTTCGCGAAAGCTGCTTTCGTGCTTCCCGCGATGATCGCCGCAAGCGTTGTTTTGCCACAACCAGGCGGACCATAGAAAATGCAGCTCGTCAATCTATCCGCCTGTATCGCGCGGCGAAGCAGATGTCCCTCGCCAACGATATGTTCCTGGCCGATAAATTCATTCAGCGTACGCGCACGCATACGCTCCGCAAGAGGTTGGTTATCTTTTGAGGCTGTTACGGAAAACAAATCTTCCATCCATCTACCTCCCATTTTGTTCCACGTGAAACAATTCTTGACAATTCGACAAAATTGTTCCACGTGAAACACAAGCCATTCAGACACAAATCAAATTGATTTACCCTCAAATGACCGTTTCCGCCTGCCGCGGACACCCTTCAAAGTCCGAACACTTTTCCTGTATCCAAGCTGCGCCAACCCCATGAGGAGCACCATCAGCCCCGTCAATAGCAACAATAACCATCGCCGTTCGTGCCCAGCCATAAACATGCCAAATGTAGCGATGCCACACAGACACGCCAAGAAGATAAGCTCTTTAGTTACACGATGCAGCCTTGCCATACACCATCACCTCTTTTCACGGTGAACGCACGCGTCACAAAAACCATCACAGCAAAATGGGGATTGCTCTTCGCTGTTCAAACGTCAGCATATATCGAAACCCGCATGCCTTTGCCAATTCCTGCGCGTCATCCACCCACTTGCCCACATACTCCGGGCTGTGCGCATCCGAGCCAATCGTTACAAATTCCCCGCCCAGCTCATGAAAACGTGTCAGCAGCTCTTGATCCGGAAAAAACTCATTCATCGTCTTGCGGCCAGATGTGTTGATCTCCAGCGCCTTTCCGCCCTCGGCAAGCCTTGTAAACAACGCGTCAAACGCATCCGGCGCGTGAAGGTAGCGAAGCGGGCTTTCCCGCGCGGGATATGGCGCAAACTTGGCGCAATACCCCAAATGCGCCATGGCCTCATATTCATCCGGCGACCATGCGAGCGCGGACTCCAGTTTCGCCTCCACGTACCGCCTGTAAACGGCATCTTGCTCTTTGTCTGCAAAAAAGCCTGGAAAATACGGGTCTTCATTGTCAATCAGATGCAGCGACAGCAGCCTAAAATCCAGCGGCAGGGCGAAATGCCACGCCTTGATCTGTTCCCTGCATCGCGGATTGTCGCCTATCTCTATGCCGGCGCGAATCACCAGGCCCGCATATTGCTCACGGCAGCGTTCAATATCCGCAAGCCACTTTTCAATCTCCGGCAGCTGGTCCGATCCCGGGGCCGGATGACCAAACTCCGTATGGTCCGTAATGCAAATCTCATCAAGACCGGCCGCCAGCGCCGCGCTGCACAGCGCATCAAGCGTCATGTCGCAATCCATGGAATAGCACGTATGCAAATGGTAGTCCACTCGAGCCATAAAGTTCCTCCTATATCTTATACCCTTCTCCCGCCTCAATCAAAAACAGAATGCGCTCCTTCACCCGTTTGCCCGTGATCTTCTCCAGGGCCTGCGCATACAGGTCAATCTGGGGCTTGTATCGCCGTGTCAGCTTTTCCACGTCTAGCGCATGATCCGTTTTATAGTCCATTACCACCCAGGCATTTCCCTCTACAAAACACGCGTCGATTATGCCCTGCAAGAGCGTACGCTTTCCTTGCTCCATCACGCGCAGATTAAAAGCCCACTCACGGCGCACCTCCTCCGCGGATCGCATACGCCGCCAGCTTTCACTCCGCAAGCAGCTTTCCAACGTTAGAAGCGGTAAGGATGCCGCCTGCTCCTCAGATAAAATTCCCCGCTCCACCATATTTCGGCTTTCGAAGGATACATCCCGCGCGTCCAGCGGCACAGCGCGAAGGAATATATGCACCGCGTCACCGCGCTCGGCGGCTGTAAGACCGCGCTCCTCCATAAACAAAGGCCGTCTGGCAAGCGCTGAAAGCTCCGGCCCCGTATCCGCTTCCTCTCCTCGCTTCCGCTCCTCCTTGAGCAATGCCGTCACGCTTTGCTTTAGCGGGTGATCCAGCAGTGCTGGTTTCCAAGCAAGCGCGCGCACCACCGCGCTGTCCGCCGGAACGTGCGCGCGCGCTTTTTCCACAAGGGCCGCCAAAGCAAGGTCATCCTGAAGAATCCGCGCGCACCGCTTTCGCACGTGTACCGTAACCGCCCATCCGGGCCGCGCATCGGCGGGCGCACCCCAGGCGCTGGGCGTCCCCCAGGCGCTGGGCGCCACCCAATCCAACTGGCTGCGGGCATTCGCCACAGTGGCCAGGGTTTGTGGGCGCCGCCATCTATCCTCATCACCCGCCTTCTGTGTGCCCACGAGAATCAACCGCTTCTGCGCGCGCGTCATGGCAACGTACAGCACACGCGCCTCCTCCGCCAGCGCTTCCTGCTTCCTTTTTTCCACAATCGCTTCCCGCGCGAGCGTCGTCCATTTTGTGCGAAGCGTGGGATTGATCGTGGGCAGGGCCACGCCAAGCGCCTGATGTACCTGTAAAAGCCCTGTATCGCGCAAGCGGAAGGCGCTGCCCATGCCCGCCACAAACACCACGGGAAACTGCAAGCCCTTGCTCTTGTGTATGGAAAGCACGCGCACCGCATCATCCGCTTCGCTAAGCTCAACGGCGGCCAGCCCTTCATGCGCCTTTACACGCTCAAGATAGCGAAGAAAACCGCTTAACCCTTTTGCTTGCGTCCGCTGATACACGCCCGCATACTCCGCCAGCGCGCGAAGGTTCGCCTGCCGTGACAGGCCGTCCGGCAGCGCACCTACCTCCGCGTAATATCCCGTTTCATGATATAGACGGCGCAGCAGCGAGTCCAGCGGCAATACCTGCGCATCCAGCGCCCAATCGCGCATTTTCTGGATGAACCCCCGCAAGGCCGTGGCCAGCGCGTTGTCCCTTTCCGCATAGGCAAGCATCGCTTCCGCGAAGGTGCCTTCGGGATGCGCGGACCGTATCTCCGCCAGCGCTTCCTCCGTGAGCCTCACCGCCGGCCCTTTGAGCGCGGCCAGCAAGGGCACATCCTGCCGTAGGTTGTCCACGCTTCTGAGCATCGCCAGCACCGCCTGTACCTCCGGGCGCTGCAGCGTGCTGCCGCCAAGGTCTGTCCGCGCGTTGACGCCCCGCTCGCGGAGAACCTGCGCAACCTGAACGGCTTTGCCCTTGACCGTCCGCATCAGAACGGCCATGTCCCTAAACGCGTACCCTTCATCGCGGAGCGCAAGGATTCTCTCGGCAATGACTTCCGCTTCCCACTGAACCGCCTCCCGCACCTCAGGGGTAAGTTCCTCCGCTGTCGGCGCGTCTTCCTCCTCAGGCGCTTGCGCGTCTTCCGTTGCGTCAATCAGGTGCAGCTCAACCAGCCCGCCTTTTGCTTCCGTTTCATTGCCGGCATGCAGGCGTGAGGAATCATCGTAGGCCACTTCCATCACACCGCCACAGAACACGCTTTCAAAAACATCGTTTATGCACCGAAGCAGGTTTTTATGAGAACGGAAATTTGCATTTAAATCAATTCTGCGGTTGAGGCTTCCTTCCTCATGGGAAAAGCGCGCGAGCTTTCGCAAAAAGAGGCCCGGTTCCGCCAGACGAAAGCGATAGATGCTTTGCTTGACATCGCCTACCATGAAAAGGTTATCCATGCGCCGTATATGCGCAAGGATTTCTTCCTGGATCTGGCTGGCATCCTGATATTCATCTATAAATATATATTTATAGCTTTCTTGCAAGGCGGACGCGACCTCCGCGTCTCGAAGCGCGCGAAGCGTACAATGCTCAAGGTCTGAAAAATCCTTAAGGTCCCGTTCTTCTTTGAGCCGCGTGAAGCAAGCGTCAAACGCCCGCGCCGCCTCGCCAATCCCACGTAGCAGCAAGCCAGCGGCTTGAAGCTCTTCCCGGCGCGTGAGCAGCACTCCCACCTGTTCGGCGCGCTTTCCGGCGGTCTGGAGCGCCGCCTTGGCGGCGTCGCGCAGCGAGGTATACCGTTCCTCCGCCCACGGGGCCGCATCCTTTTTCTTCGGCGGTTTCCGGCCAAAATGAAGCGAGGATGCTTCCAGCGCGCCAATCCCTTCCCGCGCCGCAAACAAAAACGACTCTGCCAGCCGGACTTCTTCCAAGGTCAACGCCGCATACAAGCCGCTTTCCCCGGCAAATTCAGCCACTCGCTCGTAGAGGTATACCGCTGTCTCCGCTTCCAAGCGGATCGTATCCAGCAACGCCTCCATCCAGGGGGAGGTTTTCAGCTCTTCTTCTTCCATCTCATACATCCGGGCCACCTGGCTAAGCCAATCCCATGGATCCGGCCGCGCCATGAGGAACGTATGCAAACCCTCGGCCGCTTCCGCCAGTTCCTTGCGCGTTAAGCACGCCGAAGCGTGGGCAAAAGCGGGTGTAGGCGCTTCAAAGCAGGCGATAAGCGCCTCCTCCATCGCCTGGCCGGCCAGCACGCCTATTTCCGCCGTATCCCCTACGCGGAAGGATGGATCCACCAAGGCGGCCTGAAAATGATCACGGCACACCTTGGCGCAAAAGCCGTGCAGGGTAGAGATATCCGCATGTTCCACGCGCATGGCCTCCTGAACGAGGCGCGCGCCGCCCGTGCCGGCCGTTTCGTGCAGCATCTCGAGAATGCGCACGCGCATCTCCGCCGCCGCGGCCTTTGTAAACGTCACCACGAGCAGCTCATCCACTCGCGTGCCTTCCTGGACGAGCGAAAGAATCCGCGCGGCCAGCACGGCTGTTTTGCCGCTGCCCGCCGCCGCGGATACCAATAGGTTGCTGCCGCGCGCCTCTATCGCCGCGGCTTGCGCGCTGGTCCAGTTCACTTTTACCCCATCTCCGTGAGTCCATAGAGTTCCAAAGGGTTTTCCAGCAAAGCCTTGCGGTAAAGCTCGATAACAGGCTTCACTTGAAGCAGCATACATTTTGCGGCCCCAATAACGCCGTCTCGAACCAGACCGGCCTGATATGCCGCCTCCTGAATTTTATACCAAGGCCTCCCTTCAGGCGACCACGCCTCGATCATCCACCGGTTTTCCGGGTATTTAGCGCGCGCTTCCTCGCCTGGCATAAATTTCCGCCGAATCTCCTTGGGCAGTACATCCTCAACATAGTGCATGGCTGACAGCCGGTAAATATCCACGCCAAGCAAAAGCGCATAGCCGCCCCCATCAATCACGCGCCCGAAACCGGAAGCGGCGTGCAGGCCGGCATCCTTGCCCCAAGCCGATACACGGAACATGCCCTGGCCCGTAACCGTGTCCGCTCTGTCACGGAAGGTCTTTGCGATAATCCCTAAGCCATTGTCCGTGTGACGGTCCTTTTCATCCAATATCTTTATTTTCAACGTCAACCCGAGCCGCTTGTCCTCATCTGTCAAGGGCAGCGCCGTCGAAATGGTAAACGAAGGCATGACGATGGCGCCGTCCTTGCCTACGACCTCCATCAGCGCTTCGATCAGCGTGTCCGCCCCGCCCTCAACATGCCCGAAGGCGCTCAGGGCGCTATGCACTTCAAGCATCATGCCAGGTCGCACGCCCAAGGCGCGAAGGCCGGCTGCTATGTCTGGCTGGTTCATCCCTTTTCTCTCCCATGGCAATACATCCACCCCTGTCCGGTTTCTCCGTAAAGAACGGCCCTTGGCATCCGCAAAGGGCTTTTCTTTGCTTCTTTCTTTTCCCCGAAAAGAAAGAAGACGTCCTCCTCTCTCTCTCCCATCCCCGCCTACCCCACAACCTTCGGCTTTCGCGCCGCCAGCGTCTGGTCCGGCCGCCCGACAGGCGTCGTCAGCGGGAACTCGCCCAGCGCCCCGGGGTTCGCCTCATGAAGCGCCTTCAGTTCCACCATCGCGTCGCAAAATGCGTCCAACACCTCGGGCGGTTCCGTTTCCGTAGGCTCCACCATCATCGCCTCACGCACGATCAAAGGGAAGTAGATCGTCGGCGGGTGGATGCCGCGGTCGATGAGGCCCTTGGCCACATCGTTCGCCGTGAGACCGGGGATGTTCTCCGTGGACAGCACAAACTCGTGCATGCAAGGACGGTCCGCGGCAACCTTGTATGCCCCGCGCAGCTTATGCATGATATAGTTGGCGTTCAGCACAGCGGCCTCGCTGGCCTCCTTCAGGCCCTCCCCGCCCAGGGAAAGGATATAGGCATACGCCCTGACGCATACGCCAAAGTTGCCATAGAACGATTTTACTTTACCGATGGAAAACGGCCTGTCCGCGTCCAGCGCGTATCCGCCTTCCCGCTTGACCACCACCGGCGCCGGGAGGAACTCCGCGAGCCGCGCTTTGCAGCCTACAGGCCCGCTGCCCGGCCCGCCGCCCCCATGCGGTGTGGCAAAGGTTTTATGCAAATTCAGGTGAACGACGTCAAAGCCCATGTCCCCGGGCCGCGCGATGCCCATAACGGCGTTCAGGTTCGCGCCGTCATAATACACAAACCCGCCGGCGTTGTGCACGATGTCCGCGATTGTGAGGATGTTCGTCTCAAACAGGCCGAGCGTGTTCGGGTTGGTCAGCATGAGCCCGGCGGTATCCTCGCCGCAAGCGGCACGCAACGCGTCAAGATCCACCCCGCCGTCCGCGCCGGAGGGCACTTCCACCACCTCAAACCCCGCCATGGCAGCCGAAGCCGGGTTGGTGCCGTGGGCCGAGTCCGGCACGAGGATCTTGGTACGCTTTGCAAGCTCGCCGCGTCGCGCATGGTACGCGCGTATGAGCATCAGGCCCGTAAGTTCTCCGTGCGCGCCCGCGGCGGGCTGCAGGGACACCGCGTCCATGCCCGTAATCTCGCACAGCGCGCGTTCCAGATCATACGTCAGCCGGAGCGCTCCTTGCGCGTCGCGCGCGTCCGCCAGCGGATGCAGGCCGCCAAACCATGCCGAAACCACCTCGTTCATGCGCGGGTTGTACTTCATCGTGCAGGACCCCAGCGGGTAAAATCCGTTATCCACGCCATGGTTGCGGCGCGAAAGACCCGTATAATGCCGCATGACCTCCCGTTCACTCATCTCCGGCAGGGCAGGCGGGGCATCGTCCAGCAGCTCGGCGGGCAGGAGATTTTCTTTTACCGGCACGTCCAAGGCAGGGATGTCCGCGCCCCGGCGGTCCGGGTGTGATTTTTCAAAGCAGGTCGGCCAAACGCTTCGGCTCATGCGCATACCTCCTTCAGCGCATCCACGAGCGCGTCGATTTCCTGCCGGGTGTTCATTTCTGTAACGCAGTACAAAACGCGGCGGTCGTCCAACGACAGGCCGCCGACAATGCCCTTGCCCCGAAGCGCCTCGTCAATCGTACCAGACGAAATATCGCTCTCCACCACAAACTCCATGAAAAACGGCGCGCCATAGGAAAGCTTCATGCCAGGGAGGGCTGCGATTCTCTCCGCCGCGTAGTGCGCCTTTTGCAGGCAGCTCTCCGCCACCTCGCGAAGACCCCGCGGCCCCATGGCCGTCATGTAAATGCCCGCCATAACAGCGCACAGCGATTGGTTGGAGCAAATGTTGCTCGTCGCCTTTTCACGGCGGATATGCTGCTCGCGCGCCTGCAGCGTCAGCACATACGCCCGGTTCCCGTCCGCGTCCGCCGTCTCCCCGACGACGCGGCCCGGGAGGCTGCGCAGCAACCGCTGCTTGGTCGCCATAAACCCCACATAGGGACCGCCCCACGAGAGCGGGATGCCCAGCGGCTGGCCGTCTCCCACGGCGATATCCGCGCCAAGGCCGCCCGGCTTTTTCAAAAGGCCAAGCGAGATGGGCTCCGCATACGCCACCATCAGCCCGCGGCACGCATGCACCGCGTCCGAAAGGCTCGCGATATCCTCAATCAACCCATAGCAATTGGGGGAAGCCGCGATGAGCCCGGCCGCGCCTTCCGCGTTTGCCTTTACGGCCGCCAGGTCGGTAAGGCCCTCCGCAAGCGGGACCTCCACAAGCTCCATCCCGGCGCAGGGCGCGTAGGTGCGCAAAACCGCCAGCACATCGGGCAGCAAACCCCGGGACACGAGCAGCTTTTGCCGGCGCGTGCTGTCCCGGCACATGAGCATGGCCTCCGCCGCAGCCGTCGCACCATCGTATACGGAAGCGTTGGACGCGTCCATGCCCGTCAGCCTGGCGATGAGCGACTGGTATTCAAAAATCGCCTGCAACATGCCCTGGCTCATTTCAAACTGATAGGGGGTATAGGCCGTCAGAAATTCCCCAAGGCTTGCAAGCGCCGGGATGATCGCCGGGATGAAATGCCGATACGCGCCCGCGCCCCGGAATATGGGCCTGTCCGTCACATTCTCGTCCGCATAGCCTTTGAGGGCGGCAAGCACCTCCTTTTCCGAAAGTCCCCCCGGCAGATCCAGCGGATGGCGCAAACGCACGCCCTCTGGAATGTCGCGCAAAAGCTCTTCCATAGACGTAAGGCCCATGGACGCAAGCATGCGCGCCCGCTCCTCTCGGGTGGCGGGCACATAGCTTCTCATGCCTTTTCTTCCTCCACTTTGACCAGGGCCGCATAGGCATCCTGATTCAGAAGTGTTTCTTCATTTAACGTCGTCACGCGGACGCGGGCGATCCACGCTCCCCATGGGTCGCTGTTGAGCTTCTCGGGCGCGTCCTCCAGCGCCGTATTCGATTCCACAACCTCGCCGGCCGGCACGGAAAGCACGTCCGAGGCCGCCTTGACCGACTCGACCACCGCCAGCCGTCCACCCGCTTCCACGGAATCGCCTGGCTGCGGAAGCTCTACAAACACAATATCGCCCAGCATGTGCTGCGCGAAATCGGTGAGGCCGACGGTCGCCATATCGCCATCAATCATCACCCACTCGTGATCCTTGGTGTATTTGCGGTCGTTTGGAATCATAGGAAATGCCCCCTTTTATAGAAAAGTTATTTATGCGCCGTCTTGTAGAACGGAAGCCCCACACGCCCCGCGGCCAACCTGCGCCCGCGCACCTCAATGAAAAGCTTGTCCTGTTCCGCCGCCTCATGGGTCACAAGGGCCATGGCCATGTTCTTGCCCAGGGTGGGCGCAAACCCGCCGCTCGTCGTGCGGCCCACGGCGCGGCCTTCCGCGTCGAGCACGGGACAGTTCTCCCGCGCGACTCCCCTGTCCAGCAGTTCCAGCCCAATCCGGCGGCGTTGCGGCGGGCTTTCCGCAAGGGCCGCTTTGCCGATAAAGTCCGGCTTATGAAGCTTTACAAACGATTTCAACCCCGCCTCCAGTGGCGTAATATCCCTGTCAAGCTCATGGCCGTAGAGCGGCATGGACGCCTCAAAGCGCAGCGTGTCCCGGCTGCCCAGCCCGCAGGGCAGCGCGCCCGCCGCCACCAGCGCGTCAAACAGCGCGGGCGCGTCCTTAGGCTGCAGGTATATTTCAACGCCTGGCTCGCCCGTATACCCGGTGGTGGAAACAAGGCATATGGCCCCGCCGACCTTCATCTTTTCCACAAAGGCATAGGGCTTGCCGGGCAGCCCGCCTTCCACGCCCACGCGGCTGAGCGCATCGCGAAAGGCCGGGCCCTGCAGGGCCAACTGCGCCACGCCCGCCGAGATATTTTCCGGCACGGCATCTTTATAGGAAGCCGCATGCTCGCGCATCCACGCGCAGTCCTTCTCGCAGTTGGAAGCGTTCACGATGACGAGGTATTTTGCCTCATCCAGCTTATAGACAATCAAATCGTCCACCGTTCCCCCATCCGGATAGCACATGGGGGAATAGCGGCAGCGGCCCGTTTCCAGGCTGGTAAAATCGTTCGTGCAGAGATCATTGAGGAGCGCCGGCGCATCCTTGCCCGTGAGCATGATCTCGCCCATATGGGACACGTCAAAAAGCCCGCAGGCCTCGCGCACCGCCGTGTGCTCGGCAAGGATGCCCGCGTACTGCACGGGCAGGGCCCACCCGCCAAACGCCACCATCTTTCCGCCGTGCCGCAAGTGGCATTCGTACAAGGGTGTATGCCTCGCGTCTTGCATCGTCTTTGCTCCTTTGCGTGACCCGCGCCGCTTTTTGGTTCTTATGATATATTATACAGGGTTGGGGATGGAAGGGCAATACTTTGACGCGTTCCCCTTTAGGCTTTATGTTCGCCAAGCAGCCCATATAAGAGCAGCTGGTAAATATGCTTGATTTTTGCAGGCGCGGCATCAAATCCTGTTGTGCCGCCCATGGCGCCCAAGGCGTCAATAAAATCTAAAATTGTATCCGTCGGTATGGTGCTGTCGATAGCGCCTTCGCGCTTTCCCAACTCGACATAATCGCTGTAAATTTTTCTTTTGCGGTGATTTATATTTTTGAAGAGCAGCTGAACCAGCACAGGATCGCTTAGCGCTTCTTGCGTAAAATAGTTTGAAATCGCAATGGCAAATTCGCCTGTGCAAAGGGAAAGGGCCCTATTGATTTTTTCAGCAAAATCAATATCTTCAGCCAAAATGTCCGCCGCTTTTTGCAGCGTGCCGCCCATAACGATCGCGGCGCATTCCGCCACCAACGCTTCCTTGCTTCCAAAATAGTTGTAGAGTGATACTTGAGACACCCGCGCATGCGCGGCTATTTCCTTTACGCTGACATCAACAAAGCCCTTTTCTTTGAAAAGAGACAATGCTGAATTGACAAGGACCGCCTTTTTATTGGCCGTTGTGATTTGATACTTATTCATGATCAACAGTCGAGCAGACAGTCTCGACACTCCTTTCAAGGTTGCGGCTTCTTCACATAATAGTCCCATATCCGCCGGAACTTGTCCCACTTCATGCCCCGCTTTTGATGTCCGCGGCTGAGCATTCGGCAGCATGTGTACTCAACATATTTCCAGAAATTCTGTATCATGTGGAAGTTGCCACTTACACCGTAGCAGTTGAAATGCCCTGACAGCGATAGCTGAATGAGCTTCATCGTGTCCGCCACGGGCTTTGTTAGCCGTGTGCTCAGCCACGCCTTGACTTCCTGTTTCTTGGCTTTCAATTTCTTCTTGCCGGTTCGTACGCCTAAGCGATTTTAGATTGGTACCTTATTCCCTTCAGTTCTTGTTCCACTTCTTCGCAACCTCCTGTGCTGCCCGTGCTTTGCTTCCGGGAATTGCTGATTTGTTACCCCCCTTTGCTCCGTCGGCTTTCGCTTTATCTAACTTACGGGGCTGAATCGCTTCACGCTTTCGCATGGCGGCTCTCATACTCCCATGCCTACGCTTCAATCCCGCCTCACGGCTTCGACTCCAAGGCTTGGTACCGGCTGCTCGCTACGCTTTGCCGGGCAGGGTCTCCCACCCTGCTATATCTCACGCACCCAACTGGCGCACCCTCCCAAAGATAGTATAACACACGAAACCGGTTTTAAAACGATCAAAAAACATTTCAAAGTTGTTGACGGGGGAAGAGAGGGGGGTGTTATAATGAGTTTGAAATAGCGCCCGTCTGTATGGAATAAGGCAAGCTGGTTTATACAACAGGGATTCCCCCATGCATTCAAAAGCGGTTCACCCCAATAGGCAAACCGCATTCGCGCAGGACAGGGGGAAGGGCCCTTGCTTTGCGCCCTCACCCCATCAACCGCTTGAGCACCGCTTTCTGCACATGCAGCCGGTTTTCCGCCTCGTCAAAAATCTCGCCCGCGTGGCTTTCAAACACCTCGGCGGTAATCTCCTCGCCCCTGTGCGCGGGCAGGCAATGCTGCACCATGCAGCCGGAAGCCGCGCTTGCCAGCAGCGCGTCATTGACCTGATAGCCTTGAAAAGCCTTTTCCCGCGCGGCCTTTTCCGCCTCCTGGCCCATGGACGCCCACACGTCCGTATAGACCACGTCCGCGTTTGCGGCAGCGTCGGCGGGCACGTCGGTCAGCTTGAACTGATCGCCATACGCCCTGGCAAAGGAAAGCACCGTCTCGTCCGGTTCATAGCCCTTCGGGCAGGCGATTGATACGCGCATGCCGGTTTTGAGGCCGCCCGCAATGAGGGAGTTGGCCATGTTGTTGCCATCTCCGATATAGCAGAAATTCAGGCCCTCCAGCACGCCCTTGTATTCGCGGATGGTCATCAGATCCGCCAGCACCTGGCAGGGATGAGCAAAGTCCGTCAGCCCGTTGATGACGGGGATGCTGCCGTACTCGGCCAGCGCCTCCACTTCGGCCTGCTTAAACGTGCGGATCATAATGCCGTCCACATAGCGCGACAGGACGCGCGCGGTGTCCTCCACCGGCTCCCCGCGGCCAATTTGCAAATCGTTCGCGCCGAGGAACAGGGCCGAACCGCCTAGCTGATACATGCCCACCTCAAACGATACGCGCGTGCGGGTGGACGCCTTTTGAAAGATCATGCCCAGCGTCTTGCCCTTGAGGCACGCGTGCTCAATGCCATGCTTGCGCTCATACTTGAGCTGGTCGGCCAGGTTGAGCAGCTCTATGATTTCCTCGCCGGTTACATCCAGCAGCTTCAGCAAATGTTTCATGCCGCAACCTCCTTCAACGCTTTTTCGACCCTGTTGAGCGCCTCGTCCAGATCATCCCACGGAATGGTCAGCGGCGGCAGCAGGCGCAGGCGGTCCTTGGCGGTCAGCGTTAACACGCCGTTTCGGATGCCGGCCAGCACAACGTCCCGCGCGGCCAGGCCGGCAAGCGACGCGCCCAGCATGAACCCGAGCCCGTCCACGGCGGTTACGCGCGGCATCCTCAGAAGCCTCGCGCGCGCGTGCGCGCCCTTTTTGCCGACCTCCCGCAGGAAGGCGTCATCCAGGCGCGCGAGAACGACCTTCGCGCCCGCGCTTACGGCGGGGTTGCCGCCAAAGGTGGTGCCATGGTCGCCAGGCCCCAGCACGTCGGCACATTTTTCGCCAAAGAGCACCGCGCCAAAGGGCAGGCCGCCGCCGAGCCCCTTCGCGCAGGTGACGATATCCGGCTGAATACCGTACTGCTCAAAGGCAAACAGCGTGCCCGCGCGGCCGATGCCGGTCTGAACCTCATCAATAATAAGAAGGATATCCCTTGCCTGGCAGGCTTCGGCGAGCGCCTTCACATACGCCGCGTCCAGCGGTATTACGCCGCCCTCGCCCTGTACCAGCTCGATCATCACCGCGCAGGTGTTTTCATCAAGCATAGCAAGGGTTTTTTCGATATCGCCGGGCGGCGCGTAGGCAAATCCTTCGGTAAAAGGGCCGAACTGATGATGGAACGAAGCCTGGCCCGTGGCGGCCAGTGTAGTGACGGTGCGCCCATGAAACGATTGATCCAGCGTTACAATTTTATGGCACGCCGGCCCGTGGCTTTGACGGCCGTATTTGCGGGCGCACTTGATCGCGCCCTCGTTGCTCTCCGCGCCCGAGTTGCTGAAGAACACCTTGCGCATGCCTGTGCGTGCGCAAAGCGTCTCGGCCACCTCAACGCAAGGCAGCGTATGGATGAGGTTGGACGTATGCTGCAGCGTATGAAGCTGCGCGGCCACGGCGTCCGCCCACGCCGGGTCGGCATACCCCAGCGAATTTACCCCGATGCCGCTGGTCAGGTCAATGTACGCCTTGCCGCTCTCATCCCAGCAGCGCGCGTTCTGACCGCGCACAATGGCCACGGGAAAGCGGGCGTAGGTATTGGCCACATGCCGCGCGTCCCGCGCGTGAATTTCCATAAAATCCATGGTATTCCTCCTCAATGAAACAGCGTCCCGATCCCCTCATCCGAAAACATCTCCAGCAAAATGGCGTGGGGAATACGGCCATCAATCATTACCGCGCGCTTCACGCCCCTTCTGACGGCCTCCACGCAGCACTGCACCTTTGGAATCATTCCCCCGGAAATAATGCCCTGCTTCACCAGCGCCGGCACCTCGCTCACCTGTACCATGGGAATGAGCGTGTTTTCATCCGAAAGGTCGCGCATCAGCCCGCGCACGTCCGTCATCAGTATAATGTTCTCCGCGCCGAGCGCCCCGGCAATGCCGGCGGCGGTTGTGTCCGCGTTGATATTATACACCTGCCCCTCTTCATCCGCGCCGATGGTGGCGATAATGGGGATGTAGCCGTTCGCCAGCGCATTGAGGATGGGCTGTGTATCAATGCCCGTAATATCCCCCACAAAGCCCAGATCGTCCCGCGATGCCAGCTTGCGGCTGCGGATCATCCCGCCATCCAGGCCGCAAAGGCCCACGGCCCGGCCGCCCATTTTCTGGATCAACACCACCAGATCCTTGTTCGTCTTGCCCGCGAGAACCATCTGCACGACTTCTACGGTCTCCGCGTCGGTATAGCGCAGCCCGCCAACGAAACGGGACTGAATCCCCTGCCTGTTCAGCGTGGCCGTGATCTCCGGCCCGCCGCCATGCACCAGCACCACCTTCACGCCCACCAGCGATAACAGCACAATGTCGCTCATAACCGCGCCGCGCAGCTCGTCGCTGATCATCGCGTTGCCGCCGTATTTTACGACCACGACGCGCCCGGCATATTTTTGAATATACGGCAACGCCTGGGTAAGGATGCGTGCCTTTTCCTCGTTTGATATCACATGCATGGCTTGCGCCTCCTTGTTGTGGCGAGTGGAGGGGACGCGTCAGGGGGCTCCGCCCCCCAGAACCTCTGGTGCCCCTCTCCTTATGTCCGGTAATCGCCGTTGATCTTCACATAATCGTATGTGAGGTCGCAGCCCCAGGACGTGGCGCTGCCTACCCCCTGGCCCATGCTGATGTGCAGCGTAATCTCATCCTCCAGCAGCACTTTTTTCGCTTCCGCCTCGAGGAAGGGAACGCCGGCGCCATGCTCGCATACCAGCACCTGGCCCGCGCTTGACCGTATGATCACCTTGACCAGATCAACCGCGAATTCACCCTGCGTATAGCCAATGGCGCAGAGAATGCGGCCCCAGTTGGCGTCCGCGCCGAACATCGCGGCCTTGCACAGCGGCGATAGGATCACCGAGCGGGCGATGGCGCGGGCTGTCCCCACATCCGGCGCGCCGTCCACCCGGCAGGTCACCAGCTTTGTGGCGCCCTCCCCATCCCTGGCCATCATGCGGGTGAGGGATTCGCACACCGTATGCAGCGCGGCCACGAACGTCTCAAAGGCCTCGCCCTCTGTCTCAATGGGCGCGTTGCCCGCCAGGCCGCTGGCCATGATGGCTGCCATATCGTTCGTGGACGTATCCCCATCAATGATCAGCATGTTGAACGTATCATCCGTCACACGGCGGAGCGCTTTGTCCAGCATCGGCGCGGCAATGGCCGCGTCCGTGGTGAGGAAACAGAGCATCGTCGCCATGTTCGGGGCGATCATGCCAGACCCCTTGGCCATCCCGCCGATGGTGCACATCGCGCCGTCAAGGGTGAAGGCCTCCGCCGCCTGCTTGACGAGCGTGTCCGTCGTCATTATTGCCTCCGCCGCGGCCACGCCGCCCTCGGCGCTCAGGCTTGCCACAAGCGCGGGCATAGCCTCGGCGATGGGCTCCAGCGGAAGCGGCTGCCCGATCACCCCGGTGGAAGCGATGATCACATCGTCCGCCTCGATGCCTGTTTGTTTTGCCAGCAGCTCACACATGGCGTTTGCCTTGTGGATGCCGTCCGCGTTGCAGGTATTGGCGTTGCCGCTGTTGCACAGCATGGCGCGCGCGGTTCCATGCTGAAGGTGCGCCCGCGTGACGGCGACCGGCGCGCCAAACACCTTGTTGCGCGTATAAACAGCCGCGGCCGCGCACGGCACTTGCGCCATGATCAAAGACAAATCTTTCTTCAAATGGTTCTTGCGGATGCCCGCGTGCAGCCCGGATGCCATAAAGCCCTTTGGCGCGCATACGCCCGTTGTCATTTCGTCCATACTGCTCCCCTCCGTTCTCTTACCCTCCGGGGATTATCAGGGAACCACCTTCGAGGGCCTTCAAAACCCTGTATCCTCCGGAAGGCCCAGCGCGATGTTCATGCATTGCATCGCCGCGCCGGACGCCCCCTTGCCCAAATTATCCAAGACGCTGACCAGCGTCGTCTGTTCCTCATTGCCGCACACATACAGGTGCAGCTCGTTCGTACCCGTCCACAAGGCCGCTGGCAGGAAACCGTCTTCGGGCGCGTCCTCCACTGTAACGAACCGCTGGCCCGCGTAGTGCGCCGAAAGCAGCGCCTTCAGCTTGCTTCGTCCCATGCGCTCTCGCAGAAGCCCGGCATGCAGCGGCACACTCACCGCCATGCCCGCAAAGAAATCACACAAAATGGGGTTAAACAGCGGGGGAACTGTTAATCCAGCCACGCGCGCCATCTCCGGCAGGTGCTTATGCGCAAGGCCCAGGCCGTACTGACGCGGGATTTTACAGCTGGTGTGACGCTTCTCGCCCTCATACACCGCGATCATCGGCTTGCCGCCTCCGCTGTAGCCCGTCACGCTGTGGCAGGTGAGCAACGCGTCGTTAGGCAGCACTCCAGCCGCCGTCAAGGGATATACCGCCGCAAGGAACCCGGTGGCGTAACAGCCCGGCACGGAAATGCGCTTCGCGGACGTCAAGGCCGCCCGGTGCGTGGGGGAAAGTTCCGGAAATCCATACGCCCATCCCGCCGCGGTGCGATGGGCGGTACTGGAATCTATCACGCAAACCGCGGGGTTTTCCACCATCTGGGCCGCCTCCCGCGCGGCCGCGTCAGGCAGGCACAGGAATGCCACATCCGCTTTATTCAGCAGCGCTTTGCGCGCCGCCGCATCCTTGCGCAGCGCGGGATCGATCGAAAGGAGTTTAATATCCTCCCGTTTCAAAAGCCTTTCGTGGATTTTAAGCCCTGTCGTTCCTTCTTGACCGTCAATAAACACCCGTATCATAGGCCAGCCCCTTGCGCATAATAATTCATTCTATTCTGCATATTATACATATGTGCTTCGATTTGTCAAGCCCCGAAAAATATTCTCAGAGCCCGCTTGACAGATCCCCGCGCGCACGATATGCTCAAGAGAATGAAGTTCCCATCAGAGCGTGTTTGGAATCCGGGAAACATGCGTTTTACGCGTTTTCCATTTTCAAACACACCCTGATAAATTGGAGAGGCCAATGAAGCTTTTTACACGTTATGCAAGGTTCATGCGCCTGGGCTATAAGGCGCTGCACCCCGGCTGGCGGGCGGATACGCGCGGTGCGCCGGAAGGCGCGGCCGTTTATCTGATCCATCACCAGAACATGTTCGGCCCTGTGCATTTCCTTGGCCTGTGGCCCAAGGAAAACCGCATGTGGTCCCTGCACGTTTTTTATAACCGTGCGCTGTGCTTTGATCAATTTTATCGCTATACGTTCCGCGAACGGTTCGGATGGCATAAACTTCCCGCCTTTTGCCTGGCGAAGCTGCTTTCATACATTGTGCCGCCTGTGCTCAGGGCCTTTGCCGTCATTCCCGTGTACCGCGGCGAGGCCAATTTGCTTACCGTACGCGCCTCCATGGACGCGCTGCTCAGCGGAAAAAGCGTGTCGCTATGTCCGGACATCGCCTATGCCTCAAGCGACCCGGCTATGGGGGAAATCTACACGGGCTTTCTCATGCTTGGCGCGCTTTATTATAAAAAAACGGGCCAGGCGCTTCCCTTTGTTCCCGTGTATATCAGCAAGCGTAAGCGCGTAATCCTGCTGGGCCCGCCGGAAACCATGGAAATGGACGCGTCCCTGCCCCGAGCCGTACGGGATGAAATGGGCCGGCGCATCACGGCGGCCGTGAACCGCCTGGGCCAGGCCTGCGGGGATATCGTCAGCAAATCTCAAAACCGGAGTGTGTGAACGAGAAATACAAACGGCAAGCAGCGGGTATTTTCGCTCCCATGAACCCGATTGAGAGTTGCCCGCCATGTCCCCGGCAAAAAAAAGCCTATAGATTTTGAAATTTAATCCCCCGCGCTCATATAATTAAAGGGAAAGCGTAATACTATCCATCAGAAAATCGAAAGGAAGATGCATATGGGTTGGATAACTTGGATCATTTTTGGCGCGCTGGCGGGATGGATTGCCAGCATCATCATGAAGCGTAACTCCAGCATGGGCGCTGTCGCCAACATCGTTGTCGGCGTGATCGGCGCGGGTCTTGGCGGTTGGATCGCCTCACTGCTCGGCCTTGGCACGGTCAATGGCTTCAACATCTACAGCCTGCTGATCGCCATTGGCGGCGCCTGCCTGCTCTTGCTCATCATCGGCGCGTTCACGAGGATGGCCAGAGATCGGTAGAACCCATAGGGGTGAAGCGCTATTCATTTCAATGAGCGCCCCTGGCTGGATTTGTGAGAAATCCAGCCAGGGGTGTTTATGCCCCTTTCTACAAACGGCCCCCGGCCGGACTGCGCAAATCCTGCCTGGGGCCTTTTTGGCCTGTTGGTTTACCGCAGCCGGGCGTTATACGCCTACTTCGCGGCCAAGAAAGCCCGCAGCTGCGCGTTCGCCTCGCCCAATACCTTTCCGGCATGCCGTTCTCATCCAGCTTCGCGAGGAACTCGTCCAGCACCTCGGCGGGGTCTGTCGCGCCAGCGCATAGCTGGAATCCACAAACAAGAATCTGAAGTTCTTCAGCCCCACCCAAGCGCTATGCCAAAGGCTGTTGATAAACTGGTTTGAAAACGCAACCGGCCCCGTTTTGTGTTTACGGCCTTGCCGCTGCCATAGGTTCGCGCCGAAACTAAAAACGGTATTACATGAAATCCCTGCGATTCCCAAGGAGCTTTTGCGCGACAGCCTTCGGTACCTCTTCATAATGCGAGAACTGCATCGTGAACACGCCGCGGCCTTGCGTACGGCTTCGCAAGTCAGTGGAATAGCCGAACATTTCCGAAAGCGGAATGATCGCGTCAATCACCTGTGATCCCGCGCGCATATCCAGATGGCTGATGCGGCCGCGCTTGGAAGAGATGTCGCCCATGACGTCGCCCATATACTCCTCCGGTACAACCACCTCGACATTCATCACCGGCTCCAGGAGGTTGGGTTCCGCCTTGGCGTTGGCTTCTTTAAAAGCCATGGAACCGGCGATCTTAAACGCGAGTTCAGAGGAATCAACCTCGTGATACGATCCGTCCACCAGGGTGGCACGGAAGTCTACGACCTCGTACCCCCCCAGCGAGCCGCTGAGGCTTGCTTCGCGGATGCCTAGGTCAATCGCGGGGATGAATTCGCGCGGGATTACGCCGCCTACCG
>WRGP01000242.1 GCA_009787135.1 Bacillota bacterium
CGCCGTCAACACCCCGGCAGGCTTGTTCATCATCAGGTGCAGCGACGCCCGGTAGCGAAGCCGCTCCCCGTCCAGCGTCACGCACGCGCTCTTTTCGTCAAGGGCCACGCTGCCATCCCGCGCCGCCTCTCCATCCACAAAAACACGCCCCGCGCGAACCAGCGCGCGCGCCTCGCCGCGCGTGCCAAGGCCCTGCAGGGCGAGAAACTTGTCAAGCCGCATCGGGCTCACGATCGCTCTCAGGGGGCGTATCTTTTACAAAGGCCAGGTAATACGCGGCCATTGTCCCCTCCCGATAGGGATACACATAAAGCCCAATAAGCAGGGGCATCACCATGAACCAGCCGAAAAACGATAGTTGAAGGACAAAAAGTTCCATAATGCGCCCGCGCGTCAGACAGCGGCCGCGGCGCAGCGCCTCCCCGGCGCTGAGCGCGGGATCATCCGCCAGCACATAAGGGACCATCATATACGACAAATCGCAATAGGTGTACAAGCCAAGCGCCACCAACGCAAACGCGGCGAACACGTTGCTCATATGGAGGACTTTGTCCGCTATCCCCGCAACCTCCACAATCTCGAAGCTGCCTGGAATCAGCGCCCCGACACACAGAAGCGCAAGGGCCCATGCGAATATGCGCAGGCGCCGAAGCAGCATGGCGCGCACCAGCTTTGCATAGCCCGGCCCAAAGCAATCACACACGGAAAGCGGGGAAGGCAGGTTCTCCGGATCGCCGCTAAGCTTGATAAAAAAGGCGGCGACACGTACGGCCATGGGGTCGGTCACAAACGTCGTCGTCACAAAGGACAAAAGCAGCATGAGCAGCGACAAACCTATGACTGTATCGCCAAACCCAAGGTGTACATCGTCGAAATCCGCCTGTATAAAGCGCATGATCCACGGCAAAATCTGCGGTATGACCCACGCGCAAAATGAAACAAGCGTTCTGCCCGCCAGCCTGCCGCGTATGTACAACTTGATCCGCCGTCTATCCTGATAGGCCCGCTTATCGCTCAGCATCCTTCATCTTTCCCTCCGCGTCTGCCGCGCGCGAGTCCTTTCGCCTGTTTTTCTTTTGTCTTGGCTTTTCAAGGCGGTAGTCCGCGCGCTGTTTGGGCGCAAAATCATCCGGCGTGACCTCTTCGTCCATGAGCGCCTCGCGCTTGCGCTCGATATAAAATGCGCGGAAGCACGCCGCCATATACGGCGCTACATATACGATCACCAGCTGGTTTATGCCGATGATAATCCAAAGCAACAGCCGGAGCGACTGCCGCAAAATCTCCGTAAGGGCCAGGCGCGGCCCGGCATATCGCATGACGAGCAAAAGGACGCCGGCGATGATTGTGGGAACGTAATACCCCACGAAACTTGCGTACTGGCCGATAAGCCGCCATTTGCAGCCTCGCATCAATTTGCGGCTGAGCCGCACCGCGCGGTAGGCAGGCAAACGGGGCTGGGCGGATATACAAACCGGCGTGAGGCTGTACGCCAAAAGACGGCCCGCGAACAGCAGCGTAAAAATAACAAACCAAAGGACGCAAAACGCGATCAGCCCGCCAAATACCCACAGCTGATACGCGCCCAGCAGTTCCCCAAACACATGCGCCGTCAAATACACTCCCGCCGAATATAGCGCTATCGGCATCGCGAACGCGGCCAGGGCCCACAGCACAACCCATAAAAGCATATACAGCATGCCGCCCAAATAGCGTGGATACCGGCCCGAGAAGCATAAAAACACCTCCCATGCCTTTACCGCCTTGCCCCGCAAAAATCCAAGAAAATAACCCGAGGCCGAAACGGAAACAGGCATGCCCACAAACAAATATATGCCCGCGAAGACAGCCAGGCCCGGCAGCATCGAGATTAACTGGGCAAAATCCAGCTCAAAGCCATACACAAGCGTTATGATCGCCAGGCCTGGGTCCTGCGCCTGCTCAAAAAGATTGGAAATTTGCGCGAAAATGGATGGCGCCGCGCTTCTGGACGGAATGATCAGCGCGAGCGCCAACGCAAACGCGCCCAGAGTAGGCAGCCATGCCAAGGCCAATGCGCCCAGAGGCGGAACCCATTTGCGATGGAGCAGCCCGCGCACCCGGCGCTTCATGGCGGCGCGCTCAGACACAAAGAACACATCCCTTCCGGATAAAATGCATATAAATAGCTTTGATGATATTATACCGCAAAATATGCCGACTTAGCAAGTACGCGGCTCAGACTGCCAGAAGTTGCCTGGCTGCCTTCACATTCGCTTTTTCCTTGCGCCCTGTATGCATCCTATGGTAAAATACTATTCGGTTCTATTGATTAGGCATAAGGAGAGCTCTATGCGCATTCGAAGCGTGATGCTATCCATTTTATCGTTGTTCCTGTTTTTCGGCCTGCGCGCCGCGCACGCCGAGGCGCTTTGCTTTGCTCTCGCGCCGGATGTCATTCGCCCCGGCAAAAATTACGATATCACCGTATACGCTCCCTGTGACGGCAGCGCCTCCCTGTCGCTGCTCGATGAGAACGAAGACGACGTAGTCTGCGACATTTTGTCCGGATATCCGCTTCAGGAAGGGGAGAACCTCCTCATTTGGAACGGCCTTGGCCAGGAGGATACTATCTTTCCCTCCGGCGAGTATATTTTCCGCCTTACGACGGACAGCGGAGCCCAGGCGGACCGGTCGCTTCGCATAGGCGCCCCTTACCCCATTATTTCACAGTTCTTTCAAAGCGATTTCAGCCTGATTGACACGCCCGTTTCCGTTTCCTTCTTGGGCAGCGAACCCTGCCTGCTGATCGTAACCCTGCATAGCGCGGCGGATGAGGCTGTATTCGATCTGGATGAAATGCCCGCGATCGAGGGCTTCAACCACTACGCGTGGGACGGAACGCTGGGGGGGACGCGCGTGCCAGACGGCGCCTACACGCTCGCCTTCACCCTCCAAACCGATAGCGGTTTTAAATCTATTTCGCATTATGCCAGCATAGACGTGATGACCCTGGCGGCCAATGGAGATCCCCCCGGTTCCGCGCCAAATGAAATCGCGGCGCCTGTGGACGAACCCGCAACCTTATCGCAAGCGTTTACAGACGTGGTTGACTCCTATGAGTTTACGGATCTGTCCGACGCGTATGGGGACACGAATATGGACCTGCCAGAGGCTCAACCCGCGGACGAGGAACCGCTGTACGCGCCCGCAAACGTGCCGGCTGACGATGGTACGGATATCGTGAATGTAATCATCGACAGCATCATTGTCGATCCCACCCAGAATGAGGCAAACTCTTTCAGCATGCCTCAATCTCCGATGCTATCGCTTTCCCCGCCCTACTCAAGCGTGTGGGACGAAAGCTATTGGTCCATGACCCCCGGCGAACTGGACGACGCCGTCATCTGGGAAATTCTCATGCAGCCCATCACAGTCTATGACGGCGGCATCAAGGCGGGCACAAAGGGTCACGCATATCTGATGGAAAATCCGGACGGCACGGGCAAGCAGGTCGCGCAGCTTCACACCCAGTCGCAGGGCGTGCATGTCATTGGAGAGACAAACGAGTTTGGCTATGTGCTGGTGGAGGCTTTCAGCAACTACGATCGCGAGTTTTATCCGGAAACAGACGAAGAAAAGGCGCATGCCTTTGAGATCAAGCACGGCTATGTGCTGGCGAAAAATCTCAAAACCGTCAACGTCATGCCTGATATCGCGCTGCTGATAGACAAGCTTACGCAACGCTTGTATATCTTCATTGACGGCAAGCGTGTCACGGAGCTTCTCATCTCCACCGGAACCTGGTCCAATTCAAACGATATGCTGTTTGAAACCATACCGGGCGAATTCATCACCGTCAGCCATGACGGCGGATTTTGGAGCGGCAATATGTACTGCGATATGTCCATCCGCATCAACGGCGGCGTCCTGCTGCATGAGGTTCCCTGCAAGAAGAACGCGGACGGCACAAAAAACTTCTCCTCCTTTGAGGGGTACTTAGGCACCAAGCAAAGCCACGGCTGTGTCCGTATCCAGCGCCTGAAAAACGCGGACGGCTTCAACCACAGCTGGTTATGGAGCAATCTGCAAAAATACAAGCCCTACAAGGTGATGATTTGGGATGATTTGAATCGATTGGACAGCCCTTCGACTTGGTATCCGAACCCGAGCAACTGATCATGAAAACAGCATAAAAAGCAGCCCGCAGGCCAAAGCCTGCGGGCTGCTTTTCTTATCACCGGCAAACCTTATCAATATTTCGCTCTACACCAATTCAATAATCACCATCTCCGCCGCGTCCCCGCGCCTGGGCCCCTTGCGGATAATGCGCGTATACCCGCCCGCGCAACCCTTTTCAGCGTTCCGCTTCTTATATTTCGGGCCGATCTCGCGGAAGAGTTTCTCCACGAGAGGGTGCTTGACATCTTTCGTGCGCTCCTTATACTCCGCCTTGGACTCGTCCTGCTTTTTGATCTCCTTAAGATCATACAGCGTGGCCATGATCATGCGCCGCGCGTGCAACTTGCCGGGCAGGTCGTTCGTCACCGTGATCGAAACGGTCTGTCCCTTTTCATTGTTATACTTCTTGGTGACCTCCACATTGTGCTCACACTCGCGAATCGCCAGCGTAATCAGACGCTCGGCAATCGAGCGAACTTCTTTGGCGCGCGCCAGCGTCGTCTCAATCTTGCCGTACCAAATCAAATGAGAAACCTGGTTGCGGAGCAGTGCCTTGCGCTGATCCGCCGGCCTTCCAAGCTTTCGTTGTGCCATCTTGGAACCTCCTTTATTTACGCCCCGCGCCGTTGCCTGCGGCACGCGCGGGTTTCGGGCAGGATTCTATTCTTCGAATCCTTTCCCTCTCAGCCTTCGCTTCGCCGGACACCATATACACCCCGCCGGCCGGGCATGCTTGCCGCCGGGTCTCGCGCCGGATTTTACAAATTCTCCGGCGCTCAGCCCTCTCTTCGACCGGGCGCTATTCGTCCAAAGCGCGCAGGCTCAACCCAAGGGCAATGAGCTTCTGCTCTACCTCTTCCAGCGATTTTTTGCCCAGGTTTCGCACCTTCATCATGTCTTCCTGGTTGCGCTGCACCAACTCAGCGACCGTATTGATGCCGGCACGCTTGAGACAATTGTACGCGCGGACGGAAAGATCAAGCTCCTCAATCGTCATCTCAAGCACTTTTTCTTTCTTATTATCTTCAGGCTCGTTAAAATCCACGGCGGTGGAACGTTCCGTCAGCCCGGTGAACAGCGTCAAATGGCTGCCGAGTATTTTGGCGGCGACGCTGATCGCCTCATCGGGCATGATGGAGCCATCCGTCCATACCTCCAGCGTCAGCCTGTCATAGTCCGTAATCTGCCCGACGCGCGTATCCTCCACCAGATAGTTGACCTTCTGAATAGGCGTAAAGATGGAATCCATCGGGATCACGCCAATGGGCATGTTGCCTGTTTTGTTGCGCTCCGCCGTCACATAGCCGCGGTTCTTGTCGAGCGTCAGCGTCATCTGCAAATGCGCGTCCTCATTTAAAGAAGCGATATGCAAATCCCCGTTAATGATCTCCACCTCGCTGTCCACGCCAATGTCGGCGGCGGTCAGCTCATAGGGCCCTCTCTTATCGATGGTGACTGTCTTGGCCATGTCGGAGTACAGGCGCACCGAGAGCATCTTGAGGTTCAAGATGATTTCGGTGACATCCTCCTTCACGCCGTTTACCGTGGAGAACTCATGCTGCACCCCCTCGATGCGCACGTTGGTCACCGCGGCGCCCGGCAGGGATGAAAGCAGCACACGCCGCAACGCGTTGCCAAGCGTTTGGCCAAAGCCGCGCTCCAGCGGCTCGACCACAAATTTTCCGTAATTCTCCTTCACTTCCACGCGCTCTATCTTCGGCTTTTCGAACTCGGTCATGCTCATGGTTATCCTCCCTCATTAACCGTCGGAAACAGCTGATTGTATCCAATCCGCCTTGGGTAAAACAGTTACGATTAGCGGGAGTAATACTCGACGATGAGCTGCTCGTTGATCGTCAGGTCGACATCCTCACGCCTTGGCAGGGTTTCGACCTTTGCCGTCAGGTTCTCCGCGTCAAGCGTAAGCCATTTGGGAATGATCCGGCCCGTGCCCTCTTTGAGCGCCTTAAAATGCCCGATCTCCTTGGAGCGTTCGCGGAGCGTGATCACATCGCCGCTTTTGACCAAGAAAGAGGCGATATTGACCTTCTTGCCGTTGACGCGGATATGCTCATGCAATACGATCTGGCGGGCCTGCGCACGCGAGGCGCCAAGGCCAAGCCGGTATACAACATTATCCAGCCGCCGCTCCAGGAGCGACAGCAGGTTCTCGCCCGTAACGCCGCGCATGTTGCTGGCTTTCTCGTAGTAGCTGCGGAACTGGGTCTCCAGCACGCCGTATACGCGGCGGCATTTTTGTTTTTCACGCAGCTGCACGCCGTATTCGGACATCTTGCGCTGGCGCGCCTGGCCGTGCTGGCCTGGAGGCGCCGGGCGGAGATTGAACGTGCACTTTGGCGAATAGCACTTATCGCCCTTGAGAAAGAGCTTGGCGCCTTCGCGGCGGCACTGACGGCAAACGGAACCGGTATATCTTGCCATGAATGGGTACCTCCTACTTTTTGCGAATGCGCTCCTTTTACACGCGGCGGCGCTTTGGCGGGCGGCAGCCGTTATGCGGGATCGGCGTAACATCCTTGATCATGTTGACTTCCAGGCCCGCCGCCTGCAGAGAGCGGATAGCCGCCTCACGCCCGGAGCCAGGGCCCTTCACATATACCTCCACCGTCTTCAGGCCATATTCCATCGCTGCCTTCGCGGCGGTCTCCGCCGCCATCTGCGCGGCAAAAGGCGTGGACTTTTTGCTGCCGCGGAAACCAAGGCCGCCTGCGGAAGCCCACGACAGCGCGTTGCCGCTGACGTCGGTCAAAGTTACAATGGTATTGTTGAACGAGGAACGAATATGCGCCGCGCCGCGCTCGACGAGCTTTTTCTCGCGGCGCTTGCGGGAGACGCGCTTTAGATTCTTTTTCGGTGCCATTACGTTGCTCCTCCCTTATTTCGCCTTTTTCTTGCCGGCGACCTGCTTCTTGGGGCCCTTGCGGGTACGCGCGTTCTGCTTGGTATTCTGCCCGCGCACAGGCAGGCCCCGGCGATGGCGAACGCCGCGATAGCAGCCGATTTCCACCAATCGCTTGATGTTGAGCGACACCTCGCGGCGAAGGTCACCCTCCACCTTGACATTGCGCTCAATGTAGTCGCGCAGCTTGGTGATCTCCTGTTCGGTCAAATCCTTCACGCGCGTGTCTGGGCTAATGCCGGTTTCCTTAACGATCTTCCGCGCGGTAGGCAGGCCGATACCAAATATGTAGGTAATCCCAACCTCAACGCGCTTGTCCCGGGGCAGGTCTACGCCCGCTATACGTGCCATAGGTGCACCTCCGTGTTGCGTGGTTTAATCGTGTGACATAATCAATCTATATGGAAAGCCTCCTGGTGACGCAGGGCGGTGAAACCTGCAAAGGTCGCCCAGTGGCTAAGCCTTCAAACAAGCGGAGGCATTGAGCCTGCCGCCCCTGCCCGGGATTCTCGCGGGGCCCCGCCCCTTGAGCGCGGTCACCCCGGCGCTCTTTCTTCGCAATCGCCGCGCCGCGCGCCCAATGCTTCGCGTTGCTTTGGCTTTGCGGACGCTCGGCCGTCCCCGCGGCCGGGCGCTTCAATCCGACTCCCAAGACTCCCCGCGAACGGACGAAAACCCTTCAGGATTTTCGTCCGTTCGGCATCCCCACGTGATAAGGATTCCTCACGGAATCCTTTGATGGCGCGCTTATCTTCCAACACGCGCCCCACCCTCAAACCCGCAGGTTTTCAAAGGATGGCGTTCCTTTCCCCTCCAAGCGCATGAACCGCGGCCCGCGCGTTTGTCCCTCTTTACCCCTGCTTCTGCTTGTGCTTTGGATTTTCACAAATAATCATAACGCGGCCCTTGCGCTTGATGATCTTGCACTTTTCGCAAATGGGCTTCACGGACGGACGAACTTTCATAGGTCAAAACCTCCTCGCGTTGATGGACAAACCCTGCTATCCTTTGCTTCGCCAAGTAATCCTGCCTCGGGTCAGATCATATGGCGAAAGCTCCATTGTCACCTTATCCCCCGGATAAATCCGGATGAAATTCATGCGCATCTTGCCAGAGATATGCGCCATGATCAGATGGCCGTTGGCCAGCTTGACTTGGAACATGGCATTGGGCAACGCCTCCACGACGATGCCCTCCACCTCAATAACATCGCTTTTAGCCAAATCCTAATCCTCCCTTGGCGTCTTATCGCTCAGACACCTGCGAATTTCCGAATCAAGCGGTACTTTGCCATTCTTCAGTATTTCCGCAAGGCTGGGAAAAAATTCCTGCGTTGCCCGCAAATGCCGGTGCTTCTTTTTCTTGGGCGATTCGGCCTTGCGCAGGTCGCCGTCGGCGATATAGGCAAAGGTGCCGTCCACCCTGAGCACCGCAAAACGGCGTCCGGCGTCGCGCCCCGCCTTGGACAGCGCCGCGCGGCCCGGCTCCAGTGGAATCTTGCGCATCCCTATGCTCCCACCGCCTTCATCGTCAGCACCTCCGGCGCTCCATGGGTGATGAGGACAGTGTTCTCATAATGCGCGCTCAGGGAGCCGTCGAGGGTCTTCACATCCCATCCATTTACCGTGACTTCGTATCCGCCCATATTGATCATGGGCTCAACGGCGAGCGTCATGCCAGGACGCAATCGCATGCCCCGGCCGGCTTCCCCAACATTGGACACCTCCGGATCCTCGTGCATCGCCCGCCCAATGCCGTGCCCGCACAGCGCGCGCACCACGGAAAACCCTTCGGACTCCGCACAGGCCTGCACAGCATGACCAATATCCCCCAGGCGGTTTCCCACTCTGCACTGCGCAAGCGCCTCAAAAAAACAGCGTTCCGCCACCGCGATGAGCCGCTCAGCTTCTTTGGAAATTCTGCCAACGGCTACCGTGCGCGCCATATCCGCCTGCCAGCCATCCAAGCTGATCGTGCAATCTAGCCCGATGATCGAACCTTCCAAAACCGGTTCGTCGCCCGGAATTCCGTGGACTACCACGCTGTTAACCGAGGTGCAGATGGAGGCCGGAAACCCCTTGTAGCCATAGGAGGACGGTACCGCGCCGGCGTCGCGTATCATCTGATCCGCGATTTTGTTGAGATGGCCGGTGGTAACCCCCGGCAAAGCGGCCGAACAAACCGCCTCCATCACTCTTTCCAGCAGATGGCCGGCCGCGCGCATTTTCGCGGCTTGTTCAGCGGTTTTGAGGGTGATCATTCCAGCGCCTTCCGCATGCGCTCCGCCACCTCTTCGACAGTGCCAAAAGAATCTACAGAGCGAAGAAGCCCTTTCCCGCTGTAGTATTCGATCAGCGGCTTGGTCTGTTGATGGTATACCCGCAACCGGTTTAGCACGGTTTCGGGCGCGTCGTCATCCCGCATCACCAGCGTGCCACCGCACGCCTGGCAGTCCGTACTGCCCTTCAGCCATTCCGTGTGCGATGTATAGCCGCAATCGGGGCATACCCTGCGCCCTTTCATGCGCTCCACAATCGCTTCGTCCGAAAGCACCAGGTTTAGCACCTTATCGATCTGCACGATCGACTCCAGCGCCTCAGCCTGCGCCCGTGTGCGCGGGAAGCCGTCAAAGATCACGCCGTCCTTGCAGTCGGCTTCTTTCAGCCGCTCGCGGATCATTTCAATGACAAGGCTGTCCGGCACGAGCTGGCCTGCTTCGACAAAAGCCTTTGCCTCGCGTCCGAGCGCGGTGTCGCCCTTCATATGAGCGCGGAGCATATCCCCGGTCGAAAGGCGGGGAATGCCCTTGATCTCGCTGACCTGGGCGGCGTGCGTCCCTTTTCCAGCCCCCGGCGGGCCAAGAAAAATAATGTTAGGCATGCGCATTCACCCTCTCATCATAGAAAGCCCTTGTAGTGGCGCATCAGCATCTGGCTTTCCAGTTGACGCGTCGTTTCAAGGGAAACGGATACCGCGATCAGCAGGGAACTGGCCGCAAACGGCAGCCGAATGCCGCCCAGCAGCGTTACGGCGGTCGGGATGGTCGCCAGCACCGCAAGGAACACGCCGCCAAAGAGCGTAATGCGGCTGGATATTCTCGCGAGATAATCGCTTGTTGGCTTGCCCTGGCGGATGCCTGGAATGGTCCCGCCGTTTTGCTGCATGTTCTTGGCGACATCAATGGGGTTAAAGGAGATGCTGGCATAGAAATAAGCAAAGAAGATGATCATTACCGCCAGCACCATGAAATACCAAATCCCGTTCATGAAGGAATGATTCCACCAGTCAGCCAAGCCGCTATTGGGCCAAAACGCCATAATGGTGCCGGGGAACTGCATAATGGAATAGGCGAAAATGAGCGGCAGCACGCCCGAAGCGTTGACCTTCATCGGGATGTGCGTGCTCTGACCGCCATACATCTTGCGGCCTACCATGCGCTTTGCGTACTGTACCGGCACGCGCCGCTCCCCCATGTCCACATACGTAACCGCCGTAACCATGATAAGGATGCCGACGATAATCATCACGGCCGTGACGATCGCGCTCACTGTAACGGTGGCGGCTGTAAATAGAGACGCGATGCCGGCGCTCGCCCAAGTGAACAGCGATCCGATGATACCCGCGAAAATCAGCAGGGAAATGCCGTTTCCGATGCCGTTTTCCGTAATGCGCTCGCCGATCCACATGGCCAGCGTCGTGCCCGCAGCCATGGAAATGCCGATGACGCAGGAGGTAAAGAACCTGCCGCCAAACGCGTCCGCGCGCAGCGCGCCCAAACCGACCACAAGGCCAACCGCCTGAACGAAGCCCAGCACAACGGTAACATACCGCGTAATCTGCGCGATCTTCTTGCGGCCTTCCTCGCCTTCCTTCTGCAGGTTCTCCAGATACGGAATCGCGACCGTCAGCAGCTGCATGATAATCGACGCGTTGATATACGGCGTAATGCCCATCGCCATGATGGTCATGTTCGAGAAGTTGCCGCCCGTCATGGAGCTCATGAAGCCCAGCAGGGAATACTTTTCTATTTCGGACGCCACCCGCGCCACGTCAATACCCGCGACCGGTATCACGCCGGCCAACCGATAGAGCAGCAACATGAAAATCGTATAGACGATCTTCTTGCGGAGCTCCTCAATCCGCCATGCATTGCGAAGCGTTTGAAACATGTCAAACCACCTCGGCTTTCCCGCCAATGGCCTCGATCTTTTCTTTGGCCGCTCTCGTAAACTTGGCTGCCTTCACGGTCAATTTCTTGGTCATATCGCCATTGCCCAGCACTTTGAGACCATCGAGCGGCTTCTTGACCAGGCCCATTTTCATCAGGTCGAAGACGTCCACCGTCGCGCCGTCGTCGAACACTTCCAGCGCCGATACGTTCACCAGGGCGTATTCCTTCCTGAAGATATTGGTAAATCCGCGCTTGGGTATGCGACGGACAAGCGGCAGCTGGCCGCCCTCAAAGTACGCGCCCTTGCCGTGGCCGCTGCGCGCCTTTTGACCCTTGTGGCCCTTGCCGCTTGTCTTGCCAAGTCCGGACCCTGTGCCGCGGCCAAGGCGCTTCTTTGCCGTGACCGAACCGGGCGCGGGAGACAATTCATGTAGTTTCATCTGGCTGCCTCCTTATTGGTCAATCTCTTCCACGGCGACCATGTGCTGGACGACGAAGATCATGCCGCGGATGGTGGGATTGTCCTCATGCACAACGCTGTGCCGCATTTTATGAAGGCCCAACGCCTCTATGGTGCGCTTATGCTTCATAAGGCTGGCGATAGGCGATTTTACAAGCGTGATCTTTAGCTTCTTCATCTCTTCCAGCCCCCCTTAGCCCAACAGCTCTTCCACGGTCTTGCCGCGAAGCTTGGCGATCTGCTCGGCGCTGCGCAACTGCGACAGCCCCTCCAGGGTTGCCTTGACCATGTTGATCGGATTGGACGTGCCATAGGACTTGGTGCGGATGTCCTTGATCCCGCACAGCTCCAGCACGGCGCGCGCGGGCCCTCCCGCGATGACGCCGGTGCCCTCCGGCGCGGGGAGCAAAAGCACCTTGCCCGTGCCATAGTGCCCGACCGCTTCATGGGGGATCGTCGTATCCTTAAACGGCACGGTGATCAGGCGCTTTTTCGCCGCCTCGACCGCCTTGCGAATGGCCTCGGGGATTTCCGTAGCCTTGCCCATGCCGCAGCCTACGCGGCCCTTCTCATCGCCGATTACGACCAGCGCGGAGAAGCGGAAGTTGCGGCCGCCCTTGACGACCTTGGTGACGCGGTTCACATTCACCAGCTTCTCTTTAAACTCCGGCGGCTCCTCGTTGCGGTCCCGGCGGTCACGATCCCTGCGCCCTCTGTCGTCCCTGCGCGGCGGACGATTGCCATCCCTGGGACCCCGTTGATTTTGCGTATTTTCCATCATCAGAACTCCAATCCGGCTTCTCTCGCGCCCTCGGCTACGGCCTGCACGCGGCCCGTATACACGTAGCCGCCCCGGTCGAACACAACGGACTTGAAGCCTGCCTGCAGCGCGCGTTCGCCAATCGTCTTCCCGACCAGCTTCGCGGCGCTCTTTTTACCTTCCTGGGAAAACTGGCCCCGAATGGCGGGATCCAGCGTGGAGGCGGATACCAGCGTTACACCCTTCGCGTCATCAATGAGCTGCGCATAGATATGCTTCAGGCTGCGAAACACGCAGAGCCTGGGCATCTCGGGCGTGCCGGTGATCTTTTGCCGGACGCGCTCGTGACGGATCTTGCGAACCTCATTTTTGTCCTTTTTCTTGAACATTCGCGCTCACTCCCTTTCTCCTTTATTTGCCGGACTTGCCTTCCTTGCGGCGGATGTGCTCGTTTTCGTACTTGATGCCCTTGCCCAAGTACGGCTCGGGCTTACGGATCTTGCGGATATCCGCGGCCAGGTTGCCAACCTGCTGCTTGTTGATGCCCTTGACGACGATCCTGGTCGGGGCCGGCGTCTCAAACTGAATGTCCTTGGGCGCCTTGAGCACAACAGGGTGGCTAAAGCCGATGTTGATCGTGAGCGTGTCGCCCTGCGCCTGAGCGCGGTATCCGGTGCCGACCATCTCCAGCGTCTTGGAGAAGCCGTCCGTCACGCCGACCACCAGGTTGTTGACCAGCGCACGGTACAGGCCGTGCATGGCCTTATGCGGTTTGGAGTCCGTGGGACGGGTCAGAATCAGGCATCCCTTTTCCTCTTTGATCTGGATGCCGCCCTTCACCCGCTCGGACAGGGCGCCTTTGGGCCCCTTGACCGTCACGGTGTTGTCCTCGGCGATGTCTACCTTGACGCCCGCCGGGATTGGAATGGGCAATTTGCCAATACGAGACATGTGTATCCTCCTTGCGGAATAGCCCTTTCCGGCGCTTGAGGCCGGAGGCCCTACCGGTTATGGAATGGTGGCGCCAGGGGACTCCGCCCCCGACTAAGGGGTAAATACCTCTATCGCGCGCAATCAAGATTCTGACACGGCAATGCCGAAACGCGGGAAATCCCCCGGGCGCGGTTCAAGAGGCAGAGCGCTTTGCGCGCCCCCGCCGCCCTACCATATATACGCCAGCACTTCCCCGCCGACCGCCCTTTTGCGGGCCTCCTTGTCGGTCATAACGCCCTGGGGCGTGGAGATGATGGCCGTGCCAAGCCCCCCCAGCACCTTGGGGATCTCGTTGCACTTGGCGTACACGCGCAGGCCGGGGCGGCTGATGCGCTTAAGCCCTACAATGACCGGCCGCTTGCCCGTGTATTTCAGCGTCACACGGATGCTGCCCTGCACGCCGTCATGGAAAAACTCGACATTCTTGACAAACCCCTCCGACAAGAGGAGCTTCGCGATAGACTTTTTCATGTTTGAGGCCGGGATGCTTACGTTGTCATGTCCAGCAATCTGCGCGTTTCGGATTCTGGTCAGCATATCGGCGATGGGATCGTTCACGTACATTTCCTAACCTCCTTTACCAGCTCGCCTTGCGGACACCGGGGATGTGGCCGGCGTACGCCAGCTCACGGAAGCAAATGCGGCACACGCCGTACTTGCGCAATACCGCGTGCGGACGCCCGCACAGGCGGCAACGCGTGTAGGCCCTGGTGGAGAACTTGGCCGGGCGTTGCTGTTTGATCTTCATGCTTGTCTTCGCCATATCCTTATCCTCCCTCCTTACGCTTCCGCGAACGGCATGCCCAGCAGGCGAAGCAGTTCGTGGGCCTCTTCGTCCGTCTTGGCCGTGGTGACGAAAATCATCTCCATGCCGCGGATCTTATCGACCTTGTCATACTCGATCTCCGGAAACAGCAGTTGCTCGCGTATGCCCAAGCTGTAGTTCCCGCGGCCGTCGAACGCTTTGTTCGAAACGCCGTGGAAGTCGCGCACGCGCGGAAGCGCGATGTTGACAAGCTTATCAACGAACTGGTACATGCGCTCTCCCCGCAGCGTCACCTTCGCGCCGATGTTCATGCCCGCGCGGAGCTTGAAGTTCGCGACGGACTTTTTCGCCTTGGTGACAACCGGCTTCTGCCCCGCGATCGTCTTAAGATCCTCTACCGCGGCCTCAAGCCCCTTGGCATTATCCTTACAGTCGCCAAGGCCCATGTTGATAACCACTTTTTCAATCTTGGGCACCTGGTTTACATTCTTGTAGCCGAACTTCTGTATCAGCGCCGGCATGGCGTCGGCCTTGTATTTGTCCTTTAGACGGTTTTCCATCTTGTGTCTCCTCCTCAGTTCTCAAAGGCCGCGCCGCACTTCTTGCACTGGCGCACCTTCTTGCCGTCCTCAAGGATCTTGTGGGCGTTACGGGTGGCCTTGCCGCACTTGGCGCAGAGCAGCATCACGTTGGACGCGTTGATCGCCGCTTCCTTGTGGATGATGCCGCCGGGTATATCCTGGCCGCGCGCCTTCTGATGCTTGGTGACCATGGCCACGCCCTCCACGACGACCCTGCCGGTCTTTGGCTGGGCATGCAGCACCTTGCCCTTCTTGCCCTTCTCATCGCCGGAGATCACGACGACCGTGTCGCCGGAACGGACGTGAAGCTTGCTTAACTTGTTCATCTACTCCACTCTCCTTACAGCACTTCCGGCGCGAGCGAGACGATCTTCATGTAATCCTTCTCGCGCAGTTCGCGCGCCACAGGCCCAAAGATGCGCGTGCCGCGGGGCTGTTTCTGGTCGTTAATGATCACGGCGGCATTATCATCAAAACGGATATAGCTGCCGTCCTGGCGGCGCTTGGACTTGTGCATGCGCACGATTACGGCCTTGACGACCTCGCCCTTCTTCACCGTGCCGCCTGGGTTGGCGGATTTCACGCTGGCGACGATCACATCGCCGATGCCGCCGTCGCGGCGGAAGGAGCCGCCCAGCACGCGAATGCACATGATTTCCTTCGCGCCTGAATTGTCAGCAACCTTCAAACGGGTTTGCGGTTGAATCACGGGTCTCCCTCCTTACTTGGCCTTCTCAATGATTTCCACCAGCCGCCAGTGCTTCTCGCGGCTTATCGGGCGTGTTTCCATCACGAGGACGCGGTCGCCCACCCCGCATTCGTTTTTCTCGTCATGCGCCTTCAGCTTCGTCGTACGGTTCATGATCTTGCCGTAAAGCGGATGCTGTACGCGCGTCCGAATGGCAACCACGATGGTCTTATCCATCTTATCACTCACGACCACGCCGGTACGGGTCTTGCGGAGTCCTCTTGCTTCAGACATGGTAAACTGCTCCCTTCTCATCAAGCCTTAAGCTCTATCTGGCGGATCATGGTCTTGGCGCGCGCGATATCGCGCCTGACTTCCCTGATCACCATGGTGTTCTCAAGCTGGCCTGTGGCAAGCTGAAAGCGGAGGTTAAACAGCTCGGCCTTGAGCTCCTTTACCTTTGCCTCAAGCGCGGCGGAATCCATCTTCCTCATCTCACTGGCCTTCATTGCGCTTCACCCCCTGCGCTCTCGTCCTTTTTGACGAACTTGCACTTAAGCGGAAGCTTGTGGGCGGCAAGGCGGAGCGCCTCACGGGCCATCGCCTCTTCCACACCGGCGATCTCAAAGAGAATCCTGCCCGGCTTTACCACAGCAACCCAGTACTCCGGCGAGCCTTTTCCTGAGCCCATGCGGGTTTCCGCCGGCTTTTCCGTCACGGGCTTGTCGGGGAAAATCTTGATCCAAACCTGGCCGCCGCGCCGGGTATAGCGCGTCAGCGCGATACGCGCGGCTTCAATCTGATTGGACGTGACCCAAGCCGGCTCCAGGGCGACCAGCCCATATTCGCCGTACGCGATGAAATTGCCGCGCGTGGCCTTGCCCTTCATGCGGCCGCGAAACACGCGGCGCCGCTTTACTCTCTTGGGCATCAACATGCTTTATCTGCCTCCTTCGGCCCGCACAGGGTGCTTTTTGCTCTTGGGCAGAATCTGCCCCTTGTAAATCCAAACCTTGACCCCAAGGCGGCCATAGGTCGTCTTCGCTTCCGCAAACCCGTAGTCGATGTTCGCGCGAAGCGTCTGCAGCGGGATCGAGCCCTCATGGTACCCTTCCGAGCGGGCGATGTCCGCGCCGCCCAGGCGGCCGCTGACCGCGGTTTTGATACCCTTGGCGCCGCCCTTCATCGCGCGCTGAATGGATTGCTTCATCGCGCGGCGGAACGAGATGCGGCGCTCCAGCTGCTGGGCAATGCTTTCCGCCACCAGCTGCGCGTCGGTCTCCGGGTTTTTGATCTCCATGATGTTGAGCGAGACCGGCAGCTTCGTAAAATTCTCAATTTGCTTTTTGAGCATCTCCACGCCCGCGCCGCCCTTGCCGATGACAACGCCCGGCTTGGCGGTGAAGAGCGTAACGGTCAATTTGCCCGTGGCCCGCTCAATGTCAATGTGGGAAATGCCCGCCACGTACAGCTTTTCTTTGAGCATCTTGCGCAGTTTGAAATCCGCCTCAAGGTTGTTGGCGAAATCCTTTTTATTTGCAAACCAGCGGGTGCTCCAGTCCGTAATGATGCCGACGCGCGCGCCGTGGGGGTTTACTTTCTGACCCAAAATGAATTCCTCCTTCTCCCTCTATGCCTTGGTGTCCAAAATGACGGTGATGTGGCTCGTGCGCTTGAGCATCGGGGACGCGCTGCCGCGCGACCTTGCGACATAGCGCTTGAGCGTCGGGCCCGGGTTGGCGAACACTTCGGCGACATACAGCTCGTCACGGGAAAGCTCTAAATTGTTCTCCGCGTTGGCGATCGCGGAATTTAACAGCTTCTCCACAATGGGCGCGGCGGACTTGGGCGTATACATCAGGATCGCGAGGGCCTGATCGACCTGCTTGCCGCGGATCAGATCGATGACGATCTTCACTTTGCGCGGGGAGATACGGATGTGTTTCGCAATCGCGCGCGGCCGCTTGTCGGCATTTGCCCTGCGGGCTTCCGCCTTTTCACGGGTTCTGGTGGCCATTCATCTCATCTCCTTTACTTGCGGCCAGACGCTTTTTCGCCCGCGTGGCCGCGGAACGTGCGGGTCGGGGCAAACTCGCCCAGCTTATGTCCGACCATTTCCTCCGTGATATAGACCGGCACATGCTTGCGGCCGTCATGCACGGCGACCGTGTGCCCCACAAAATCCGGGAAAATGGTGCTCGCGCGGCTCCATGTCTTCAGGACCATTTTTTTGCCGCTGCCATTCATGGCGATAATTTTGTTGAAAAGGCGTTCGCTGACGAACGGGCCCTTTTTGACGGATCTGCTCATGCGTTTGCCTCCCTACCTTTTACTCACGCGCTTGACGATCATCTTGTTGGAATACTTCTTATGCTTCCGCGTCTTCAGGCCCAGCGCCGGCTTGCCCCATGGCGTCACCGGGGCCGGCATGCCGACAGGGCTCTTGCCCTCGCCGCCGCCGTGCGGGTGGTCGCACGGATTCATGACCACGCCGCGGACCGTCGGGCGCACGCCCATGTGGCGCTTGCGGCCCGCCTTGCCGATGCGGACGTTTTCATGATCCGAGTTGCCGACTGTTCCGATCGTCGCCTTGGCGCTCATGGGGATCTTGCGCACCTCGCCGCTGGGCAGGCGAACCTGCGCGTAACTGCCTTCCTTGGCCATCAGCTGCGCGCTGTTGCCGGCGCTGCGGACGAGCTGGCCGCCCCGGCCCGTCTTGATCTCCACGTTATGGATCAGCGTGCCCAGCGGGATGTTTGCGATGGGCAGCGCGTTGCCGGGCTTGATATCGGCCGTGGGGCCGGAAATCACGGTGTCGCCGGCTTTCAGGCCCTGTGGGGCCAGAATGTAGCGCTTTTCGCCGTCCGCATAATGCAGCAGCGCGATAAACGCGGAGCGGTTGGGGTCATACTCAATGGCCGCGACCTTGGCCGGGATGTCGTCCTTGTCGCGCCTGAAGTCAATGATACGATACTTGACCTTGTTCCCGCCGCCCTGATGGCGGACGGAAATCTTGCCCTGGTTGTTGCGGCCGGCATGCTTCTTTAAATATTCCGTCAAGGAGCGCTCCGGCTCTTTTTTCGTCAGCTCCTCAAACGTCAGCACCGACGTAAACCGCCTTGCCGGCGAAGTCGGCTTGTAGACTCTGATACCCATGCTAGGTGGCCCCCCCTTACTGTGCCATGCCGTCGAAGAATTCGATTCCCTTGGAATCCTTCTTGAGCGTGACATAGGCTTTCTTGATTTCCGGCGTACGGCCTGAGGTTTTGCCCTGCCGCTTGATCTTGCCCAGCGTACGAAGCGTGTTGACCTTCTCCACCTTTACGCCGAACACCGCTTCCAAGGCTTTCTTGATCTCCGTGCGGTTGGCGGCGATATCCACCTCAAAAATATACCGCTTGTCCGCAAACCCTTCATACGCCTTTTCCGACAGCACCGGACGGCGGATGATATCATGGGGATCCTTCATTGCGCGTACACCTCCTCAGCCTGGCGGACCGCGTCCCGCGTGAGAATGAACGCGTCATGACGCAGAATCTCATAGACGTTAATCGTGTTAATCAGCGCGACGGTCACGCCGGGGATGTTCCGGCTCGCGCGAAGGAGCGATTCGTCCTTCTCCGCGACGAGAACCAGCGCCTTCTTTGTCGCGCCCAGGTTTCGGAGCACCTTGACCATCTCGCGCGTCTTGGGGGCCGGCAACGCCAGCCTGTCGAGCACGATAATCTCCTCCGCCTGCGCCTTGGACGTAAACGCGGAACGCATCGCCAGGCGGCGGACCTTCTTGGGCACGGAAATGTCATAGCCGCGGGGCTTTGGCGCGAAAACCACGCCGCCCTTCTTGAACTGCGGCGCGCGGCTGCCATGATGGCGCGCGCGGCCGGTGCCCTTCTGGCGGTAGATCTTCTTGCCGCCGCCGCGCACCTCGGTACGGGTCAGCGCGGACTGCGTGCCCACGCGCCGGCCGTTGAGGATGGCGCGCACGACCATGTGCATCGCGAACGGGTTCACCTCGGCGGCAAAAAGCGCCTCGCTGAGCGCGATCTCGCCGACGGTTTTTCCCTCGGTATTTTTTACATTCACAGTAGGCATTTCGTCGTTTCCTCCTTCCTCAAGCCTTCACGGCGCCGCGCACGAGCAGCAGGCCGCCGTTGGGGCCGGGCACCGCGCCGCGCACGAGCAGCAAGTCGCGCTCAGCGTCCACGCGTACCACGGACAGGTTCTGGATGGTAACCTTTTCCACGCCATAGTGGCCGGGCATGTGCTTGTTCTTGAACACGCGGGACGGATCGGAATTCGCGCCCATGGAACCCACGCCGCGATGGTATTTGGAGCCGTGCGCCATGGGACCGGTGTGCTGGTTCCAGCGCTGAATGACCCCGGTGAAGCCATGGCCCTTGGAAATGCCCGTCACATCCACCTTCTCGCCCGGCTCAAAGATATCCGCCTTGATGACCTGGCCGATTTCATACGCTTCGCAGTCCGCGAGACGGAACTCGCGCAGCCTGCGCGTTGGCTTCACGCCCGCTTTCTTGAAATGGCCGCGCAGAGGCTTGTTGAGCAACTTTTCCACCCGATGCTCGGGGACCTGCTCAAAACCCACCTGAATGGCGGCGTATCCATCATTTTGAACGGTTTTCTTTTGCACTACGGTGCACGGGCCGGCCTGGATGACAGTAACGGGGAGCAGACGCCCGTCGGGCGAAAACACCTGCGTCATGCCAACCTTTTTGCCGACGATTGCTTTCTTCATGGTTAAACCTCCTGTTTACGCTCGAATCACAGCTTGATTTCGATTTCCACACCCGCCGGCAGATCGACCTTTGTCAGCGCGTCCACCGTGCGCGAGGTGGGCTGCAAGATGTCGATGAGCCTTTTATGCGTGCGCAGCTCGAACTGCTCGCGGGAATCCTTGTACTTGTGGGGAGCGCGCAGGATGGTGATAATCTCCTTCTCGGTGGGCAGTGGGATCGGCCCGGACACCTTGGCGCCGGTCCGCTTTGCCGTCTCCACGATGCGCTCTGCGGATTGGTCGATGACGTTGTGCTCATACGCCTTGAGCTTGATACGGATCTTTTGATTGGCCACGTCTTTTCCTCCTTTTTTAGCGGGCGGCCTGCACACTGCGCCGGGTGTTTCCATTCAGAATCTTGGTTCGGAATTCACATTCCGAAATGACACCGGATGATGACCCGCGAGGCGGGGCAGGGAGCCCGTCGCCCGATTGTTCGGACATGGTCCACGATAATTCTCCGGCGGCCAACCGGTAACTTACCGCTTCATCCCAGAACGACAGCCTTCATAGTATAAACCAACCTCCGCACATTTTGCAAGGGGGTGGATAGACTTTTTTTTAATATTTTTTAGCGAAGTTGAATGAAAAAGTAAACGCCAGAGTGGAGGGGGAAGGGAGGCGTTTAGTCATGCAAGAAATTCTGGTAAGCTGAGGGAGCTGAACTGCGGCAAGAATGGAGGAGAATATGAGCCGCAA
>WRGP01000243.1 GCA_009787135.1 Bacillota bacterium
CCGCGCAGAGCTATTGCTTTTTGATCGGCCCACCCAGCGAGAGGCTGGAAACGCTCGCCGCCTCCGCCGACGGCTTTGTCATCGCCCAGAAGGATCTGGAGCAGCGCGGGCCCGGCGAATGGTTTGGAACCCGCCAGCACGGCGCGCCGGAGATGCCGGGCGCGGCCCTCTGCGAAGACGCGCGGCTCCTGGCGGAAACGCATCAGGCTGTGAGGCGGCTGCTGGATGACCCGCTGCGTAAACATGAAGCCCAGCTCATGCGGGAGGCCGCGAGGATACGGTTTGGGGAGATGGCGGAGAGCGTGGGGATGAATTGAACTTTGGTTTTTCCCCGCTTTATACACAAGATAACGGCAAACGCGTCCGCCAAAGCATATTGCTGATTAAAATCGCCGTATTTGGGACAAACTGCGTATATCCTATCATTTGGAGGAGGATATGCGCTTTTTTTGTCCATATCAAAAACAGCTTCGGCTTCGCGTGATCGCTCACAGCGACGAAAAGCCCGATCAGCTGGCCAAGCTTAGGGTGCGTGACGGCGTGCTGCCGCTGGCCGCTCGCCGCCCGCTGGATCTCGACGCTATACAAGCGGCCGCCAGAGAAGTGGAACCCTCGGCGCGGGTTCGCTTTGGCTGTTTCACCTTTGGAGGGTACGCGTCGCCCGCGGTGGAAATCACGCTCGGCGCGGGCTTGGGGCATAACTGGTGGGGCATTCTCTATCCGGACGCGATGGACACGGAGACGCCCGCCCAATTTGAATCATGGTTTTTAAACCTGCTGAGGAAATGGGGTTGGATCGGATGAGCAAGAACAACACGCCGTGGAGGTTCCTGCCGCTGTTTTTGTGCTTATGCCTGCTGACGGCGGCGACGGCGGAGGCAGAAACGCTGTATTGGGGATCCAGGGGGGATATGGTCAAGACAGTACAGCAAAAGCTGAAAAACTGGGGCTATTATACCGACACGGCGGATGGAGTCTTTGGCCAGAGCACGTACAACGCGGTGATCGCGTTTCAGAAAAAGAACGGGCTGACCGCCGACGGCGTGGTCGGCAAGGCGACATTTGCGGCGCTTGGCATCAGCACGGCGTCCGCGTCCGACGGCTCGCCGCCGGGAGCGACGACCGCCTCCTCGAGCAACTCCAGCGATCTGGAACTGCTCGCTCGCTGTGTCTACGGCGAGGCGCGCGGGGAGCCCTATATCGGAAAAGTGGCCGTGGCCGCGGTGGTATTAAACCGCGTGAGAAGCCCTTCGTTTCCCTCGACGATCGCCGGCGTGATCTACCAAGCCGGCGCGTTTACCGCGGTTTCGGACGGGCAGTTCTATTTAACGCCGGACGCGGACGCATACCGCGCGGCCCGGGACGCGCTCAACGGCTGGGACCCGACGTACGGCTGTCTGTACTATTATAATCCCAGCAAGGTAGTAAGCCAGTGGATTTGGTCGCGCGAGGTACGCCTGAGAATCGGCAAGCACGCTTTCGCGGTATGAGGATATGAGGATGAAGGCAATAAACATCAGGAGGGTTTTCAGACATACCTTGCCGATCCTGCTCATGGCGGTAGCCATGGCTTTCGGCCTATGGCAATGGCAGAGCGCGCGGGCGTTGGAGATGGATCTCAAAGCGGTTAGGGAAAAGGCATACTACAGCGCTTTGGACGGGTTGATAAGCCTTGAAACGGATCTTTCGAAGGTACTGATCGCGCAAAGCCCGGGCCAGCAGGCACTGCTGCTCTCGGGCATCGCGTCGCTCGCGGCGGGCGTGGCGGAAAACTTGGCCGCGTTGCCCCCCGCCTATGGGGGGGACGCGGACGCCCTTAAATTTCTCGCCCAGACGGCTGACTATGCCAAGACGCTGGCAACGGCCGCGGCGGAAGGGAATATGCTGTCGGAAACGGACGTTGAGCAGATCACGCTGCTGCAGAGCAAATGCGCAGAGCTGCGGCAGCACTTGGAGAATGGAGTGAATTTCGATTATGATGAGCGGGTAAACGCCGGGGAAAAGATGGGCATCGACTACCCTTCGCTCATGTATGACGGCCCGTTCTCGGATGGCCGGCGGCTTGGCAAGGCGAGGGGGCTTACCGGCGGAAACGTTACGGCGGAGGAGGCTGTGGCAATCGCTTCGGCCTTTCTGGGCAACGAGAGGGTGCTTTCGGCCCAGCGCGCGGCGGATGCGGGCGGGCCGGTTCCTACCTGGGGCGTAGCGCTGGCCCTTGCGGATGTGCAGATTACCGCCTCCGTGACCCAGCAGGGCGGCAAGATGCTTTGGATGGCGCCGGAAACCGCCGGGTTCAAAGTGGAGCTGGATATTGAGGAATGTATTCTGCACGCGAAAGCCTTTCTGACCTCGCGCGGGTTTGGGGAAGTGACGGACAGCTTCTACCAGATCTATGACGGCATGGCGGTGATTAACTTTGCCGCGGTGCAGGAGGAGGTGGTGCTGTATCCTGATCTGGTAAAGGTGCAGGTACGCATGGATACGGGCGCTGTCATCGGCTTGGAGGCGAACAACTACTGGATGAACCACGGCCCCCGCGAACGCCTGCATCCCCAGATTACGAAGGAAGAGGCGGCCGCGCGCGTCACGAACCGGCTGTCCGTCAAGCGGGTGCGGCTATGCGTAATTCCGCTTAAGGACGGTTTGGGCACGGGGCGTACGGAGGCGCTATGCTGGGAATTTGACGGCATGTATGAGAACAACCGGTATTTTGTATACATCGACGCGGAAACCGGCGATGAGGTTGAAGTGCTCAAGGTGGTGCCTGCCAGCGGAGGCAGCCTGACGATGTAGCCGGAAGCGAAGCCGCGCCGAGAGACGGGCGGTGCCGCTGCCATACCGGTTGCGCGCAATCGGTATGGCTGGAAATAGATCCGCGAGGTTCCCGTTATGCCGCAAAACAGCGGGGTGCAGGCGGAAACGCATTCCATTCATATATTCGAAACATATTCAATACAGCCCCTTGAAAAATTATCTCAAGGGGTTGTGCATGTGTATTACCGAATGCAACGCAGAATGCGGAACTTTTTTTTGTTTTCTAAACCGCTTGACATATACAATTATGAAAAAACCATATTTTTGTAAGATGTCTCCTTGACAATTTCATATATTTGTAATATACTGGGGTATCTTCAAAACCCTGCAGGGAACGGCCGGAGGTGCGATATATGAAAAAAACCTTGAGATTTATGCTTGTAAGCCTTATTTTGGCAATCACGATGAGCGTTCCCATTCAATCATTGGCGGCGCTGGTTTCGTCTAACGGCAACTGGGTGAATATTTATGAAAGCATGGATGCCGAAAAGCCGTTGCCGAGCAAGCCGCGCGTGCAGCCTCAGGAGGCGGATTATATTTCCGGGGGATGGTACCTCGTCAATACCATTGAGGGAAAGGTCTACGTGCGCGCCTCGGAATTGACGGTGCTAAACGGCGAGACACCTCCGCAGGAACCCGCCGCGCCGCCTGTGACTGCCCAGGCGCAGGGCGCCAACGCAAATTCCGCCGCTTCGTCACTGCCGGACACGGTAAGCGGCGTGAAGGACGCTACATACACGGGAACAGTCATACAGTTTACCGTTCCGGCCGGGGGGCTTTGGCTGTACAACGCGGTCGGCGGATCGCCCGTGGAGAACGCCAAGGCGGGCACTTCGCTCAGGCTGACGCAGGAGCCCGCGCCGGACGACGGGTGGTTCTCGCTGTATTACAACAGCAAGACCTATTACGTGCCGCAGTCAGGGCTGTCCACCACCCCGAACGCCGGCGCTACCCTTTCCCCGATGGAGCTGTCGGGCATTCGCTCGGTGCTCATCACCAGTGATACATTTCTATCCACAGGATACAAAATCACTTACAATCTCACAGGCAGAAAATATGAATTGGAGCTAACGGGTACGACAAGCAACGAGCTAAAAGCGGGCATACGCGTCAACGTCCGCTATGTGAGCAGCAATAATGTCAGCGTGTGTTCCTATGACCTTGGCGGAAAGACGTATTATTTCGATCCAAGCCACGCGGGTTCTCCTTCGACAGCGGCCGTGGTATCCAACGAGGATGTCAGCTTCATGTCGCTCATCACGCCGGTCGCGGGCGCGAAGCTGTTTTTCACGATGAACAAGGCCACGAACTATGTTGAGTCCGACGGAAAATCGCTGTACGGCGTGAAGGTGAATGCCGACTGGTACAAGGTGCAATACGGCGCCGACGTGATGTACCTGCTGGCGGAGGATGTATCCGGAGACCCCAAGCAAATCGCGGAGAACAACGTGAGCCTGGGGACGTTCTATGTTACGGCCGGCAGCGGCGGCGCCAAGATATATGCGGGCATGGCCATGAAGAACGGCGTGCCTGATTCCGCTGTGGTGGGAACGATTCCGGCGGGCCAGCGGGTGTTGGCCAGCCAGTACAGCAACACATGGTTTACCTATATGGAAGACACGGCAAAGCGCTATCTGTATTACACGGATATGGCCGATTATATTTCCGCCTCCAATGTCACGGGGCTGAAGATATATGTGGACGGAAGCAGCTACCTGTACTCCAAGCCGAGCGAGAGCTATAAGACGAGCATCCAGCTGGCGGCCGATTACTATACGGTGCAGAATTATAACGACGAGTGGTATTCGATCGTTTATGGCAACGCGTCGTATTACATTAAGAAAGCCAGCACGCCCGCCTCCGCTTGGAGCGTAACGGTTAGCGCGGACGGCGTGACGGCATGGCGCAATGTCCCTGGGGGAGAGAGCATTATTATCCCAGTAGGCACATCAATCCGCGTAACGCCGGCGAAGGTCAATAACCATAATACTACGTACCCTGTGTCGGCTTATTACGCGACGGTTTTAGACGGTGTGGAGTATCTGATCGATAAAACCCTGCTTGACCGTGCGGACGGCAAACCGGATGGCGTTGAAATTTCTCGGGAACCTATCGCGAACACGGCCACCGGCAAAACATACACCGTTACCATCGGCGTGGAGGGCGCGCTGCTGTTCATGGACGCAAGCTGCGGCGGAACCGCCGCGGGCAGGCTGATGCCGGGCGAGGTGGTTAAGGCGGAGCGGCATACCGCGTCGCTGTATATTGTCAATAACGCCGGCAATAAGCTGTATTTGCCGGTCAAGTATATCGCTTCCGTCAAGGGCGGGGACGACGTCTATTCCACGGAGAACAACCCGGACGAAATGACGGGCGGCAGCATCAGCGACATCGTCAAGGGCGAGAAGAATACCGAGTTCAGGCCGACCGTGGTTTCGTACAGGATTCCTGCGGGCGGGCTATGGCTGTATTATGAGAAGAACGTCGCCAAAGGGGGAAAGATCCTGAACGCCGGCACAACGATAAGCCTGTGCGGCTTCATCGAGGGGGGCGTGGAAAACGCGGAGTGGTACACCACCTGGTACGGCGGGGTGCAATACTACGTGCTAAAATCGTCATTACTCGTCAGGGAATCGGATGTTACCACGACCACCGGCTACGCCATCCTGCTGAAAAAAGGCGTGGATCTTTATACAACCACCACGTTCACAGGTACGTTAGCGAGGAAGGCCGGCATCACACTGGCTGCGGGTACCCGCATCAACGTAACCGTCGGCGCGAAAAACATCAATGGCGGGGTGGCGTATTATAGATATGTCCACTTTAACGGGACCGCGTACTACTTCCCAGGGACAGACGTTACCGACGAAATCTCCGCCGCGACACTTTCCTCCAACGCGGACACCAATTTGATTACGAAGGTAACGCTGAAGGGGGATAAAAGGCTGTACAGTTCGCCGGATATCAGGAGCAGCCATATCGTATCCGAAGAGAATACCTTATATGGCGTCAAGTATGACAACACATGGTATAAGGTAATCTATCACAACACGTCCTGGTACGTGCGGCAGGCCGATGTTGATGTTGTTGAGCAGATGACCATTTCCGACGGGGTGGCCTCCACGACGTATACGGTCACCATCATCGCGGGCGGCGTGGACCTGTACGAGAAGCCGGAGACGAACCTGATCAGAACCACAGTGGGCGGCAGGGTGTACGAAGCGGGCAAGTTAAACATCTCGCCGTACCGCCTGGCCGGCGGCGCCGTGGTTGCCGCGAGCAGATACAATGCCTCCTGGTTTACGCTGGCGCATGAATCCGGCAAGATTCTCTACTTCCAGAACAGCGCCGTGGCCAACACCTCCTCCAACGAGGCCATCAGTTCCTACCAAATCAAGCTGGAGAGCGGGCAGAGCCTGAGCCTGTACAAGAGCGTCAGTGAAAACGCGGCGCCCACATTGGAAAGGAAGCTTGAGGGGCCGGCCGTGTTCACGCTTCGCAGGGTCAACAGCAAATGGTCCTCCATTGTCGTAGGCGGTATCACGTACTATGTCAAGAATTTTGATATAGACGAAAACGTTATGAAAGAAAGTACCCCCATTGCCAGCACCAGCGTGGGCAATACCTACACGATTACCATTGGCGGCAAAGCGGTCAGTACGGAAAATATTCCCGTATACCGCTCCAGCTCGCTTACGGGCGCGCTGGTTGGCAACATCGCCGCCGGCACGCGAACCTCGGGCACGCTGATGTATGTCAAGGAGGCGGAGCGGAACACGTCCAACAAGCTGGGGCTTGTGTACGCCATCAAGCTCAACGGCGTCACGGGCTACATTGACGCCGCCTACGTATCCGGTGTTCTGACGGGCGATGAGGCCAACGAGTTGAAAGAGGCCCAGCAGCAGTCCGGCGGAAGCGGGGGAAGCGGGACGGCCGTTGGCACGACAATCATGAAAACCTTGGACGCGGGCACGGTCGTGTACCCCTCCATGAACACCGGCAGTCAGGGGCTCACGATCTCCAGCACAATGACCAAGGAACTCACAAAGGTGAACGACAGCTGGTATTCCCTCGCGTTTGGCGAGACGACATATTACATTCCGGCCGCGGCTGTTGAACGCGGATCCAACGCCGGATCGTCGCTGGCCGTCGGCGAATCGATCACCTATACGTTTACGCAAGGGACGCCGCTGTACAACATGCCGGAGAGCTATGCCCCGATCGCGGATTCCGTCCTCGCCGGCGAGACGCTTACCCTCTACAAGATCAACGACCGTTGGTACGAGGTGACATACGAAGAAAAAAGGATGTATGTGAAGGTCTCGGATGTCATGCTGCCAATGTATAATTACCAATCGACCGCGCCGATCGTAAACCAGGGCGGGCAAACGACGGATGGAACCGGCATTATCACCGAGTATGTGCTCATTGATCCTGTCAGCGGCACGGTGAACCTGCGCAAAACCGCCGCCACCAACGCGACGATTCTGGAACGTATTCCCAAGGGCACGCAGGCGAAGAACGGCGGCTATACGGTTGACGCGAACGGAAAGATCTGGTATAAGGTTACCTATAACGGAACAACGGGCTATGTATTGGGGGACTATATAAAAGCGGTAGGCGTGGTATCGGACAGCAGCACCCCGGTCGTCAGCGCTTCCGACCCGATTCGGGATATTGGCAAGACGCTGACTGTCAATACCAACAGCGTAAACATCCGCAAGGGTGCGGGCAGCGAGTACGCCATCATCGGAAAGCTGGATAAAGGCGCCGCCATCGTTCCGGTCAGTTACTCGCTGGGCGACAAGGACGGCATGGTTTGGTACTGCTTCCAATACAATTCGAGCACCAAAGGCTATATCCGGGCCGACTATTTAACAGGTACGTCCACCATCAACGAGATGAGCGGAAACGTGGCCATTCGGGCTGGCGAGACGAACCTGCGCTCTGGCGCGGGCGAGTCGTTCAGCCTGATCACAAAGCTGGCGCGGGATACCATTGTCACGATCATTGGAACCGGGACGGACTCGGCCGGCAATGTGTGGTACCGTGTCAGGGTGGATAACCTTTCGGGCTATGTCCGCTCCGACTTGGTACGCCCGCTGTCTACCGCGGAGGCAAACGCCTTGCTGGCGGCTGTGGCCAGCCAGTATAAGCAGCTAAGCAACGGCGACAAGGGCGAGGATGTGCGCAAGCTGCAGCAGCAGTTGATTGCCCTTGGATATTTGGCGGCTGGGCAGGCGGACGGCATCTACGGCGCGAAGACGACAGCCGCCGTCAGGGCGTTCCAATCGTCCAAAGGCATCACGGCAAACGGCATCGCGACGCCGCAAACGCAGGCGCTCCTCTTCAATACGACGTCTGTGCCCTCCGGGTCCACAAAGACGCTTGATTGGTTTGCCGAAGGCTTTAAGCTGATCAACGCGAACAAAAATATTACGATTTACGATATCAATACCGGCGTGACTTGGAGCGCCAGATATATCAACGGCGATAACCACGCCGACGTCATTCCAGCCTCCAAGGCGGACGCGGATAAGCTCAAGGCCAACAACATTACGGGCTCGTATATCCGCCGCCCGGTGATCGTCACCATTGCGGGCCAGAAGTACGCGGGATCCATGTACGCGGTGGGCCATGGCACGACAAACTACTGTGACTACTTCAGCGGTGTTGTGTGCATCCATTTCACGGGCAGCAAGACGCACGGAACGGGCAATGTGGACACGGATCATCAGGCCGCGATCAACGCCGCGCTGCAGTATGGGAATTAGGGCGCGCCTGGGCGGACGCTAGCATTCGGGATATCACGATCGGTCAACCCACCTCCTTCGGCCTATCTGCCGGGGGAGGTGGATCTGTGGGAAGGGAAGCGGGCGTGGATGCCAGAGGGTTCCGCACATTGCGGCATGGCCGTACACGCTGGTGTGCTCTGTGCCGAGATGAACCTCCGCCGTTTTTTTCTATAGGGGAGGACAGACCGACGGATGAACGAAGAGATTCAAGCGTATCAGGATGTGCTTTTCGCGGGGATTCCGAAATTTCTTGCGCCGTATCTGGAGACGAAAGCGATGCGCCGATTGCGCGGGATTGGGTTGTTTTGTGGAACAGACTATACGAAGCTGTATAGGCACCGCTATTTTTATTCCCGGATGGATCATAGCGTGGCTGTCGCGTTGATCGTATGGCATTTTACCGGTGATAAAAAGCAAGCTCTCGCCGGGTTGTTTCATGATATATCCACGCCTGTGTTCAGCCACAGCGTAGACTTTATGAACGGCGACGCGTGGACACAGATGAGCACGGAAGCAAAAACAGCGGAGATGATTCGCGGCGCGCCGGAAATTTGCTCTCTGCTCAAGCGTGACGGCATTGCGGCGGAGGATGTTTTGGATTATCACAGGTATCCTATCGCTGACAATGACAGCCCCCGTTTGAGCGCGGACCGGCTGGAATATACTTTTTCCACAGCGCTCGTTTGGCAAGGCCTATGGTCTGTCGCCGAAATCGGGGCCATGGTTCACGATCTGGTGATCCGGCCCAACGAATCGGACGAGCCTGAGCTATGCTTTCAGTCCGTGCCAATGGCGGAGCGGTTTGTGCACGGGTCGGCGGCGGTATGCAAGGCATATCAGACGAATGAGAATAAAACGGCGCTCAGCATGCTGGGCGATCTGCTAAAGCTGGGCGTTGATACGGAGCTGTTCACGGCGGACGAGCTGTACGAAATGACCGAGGATCAGGCGGTCAGCAGGTTCCTCAACGCGCGGGATGGGCGAATTCGCCGCGCCTGGTATGCTTTTGCCGGGATGGAGCGGGTGTTTGGCAGCGAGACGAAGCCAAAGGGATGCTACGGCGTGCGTGTCAACGCAAAGCGGAGGTACATCAATCCGCTATGCCTGTCGGGCGGCCAGGCGCTGCGGGTAGAGGCCATTTCAGATACGGCGAAAGCTGAGCTGGATGAGCTGCTTTCGTATGAGGCCGCGCCCTATGGCTGCGTGGATTTTGAACTTTGGCGATAAGCCGTATTTTTCGCACACTGCAATAAAGGTGATGACAGCGATGAAAATGATTCTGCGGTGGTTTCCCCATGGCGACGACAGCGTGACCCTTGCGCAGATTCGTCAGATACCGTGTGTAACCGGCGTGGCGACATGCCTGCCCGGCGTGCCCGTTGGGGAGGTTTGGCCGCTTGCCATGCTACGGGCCCTGCGCGATGAAATCCATGCCGCGGGGCTTGAGATGGAGGTCATTGAAAGCGTCAATGTGCATGAGGATATCAAAAAAGGGCTTCCCACCCGCAATCAATACATTGAGCAATACAATCAAACCCTGCGGAACCTTGCGGCCGTGGGGGTAAAGTGCCTGTGCTACAATTTTATGCCCGTGATGGACTGGACGCGCAGCGAGCTGGCGCATCCGCTGGAGGATGGCAGCACGGTGCTGTCCTACCGCCATGAGGCGGTACTTCGCATGAACCCCGCCGCGATTGGCGACGCGCTGCTGGGGGACGCGCGCGGGTATTCCATGCCAGGCTGGGAGCCGGAGAGGCTTGGCGCAATGCAAGAGGATATGCGCTTTTATCAGAACGTGAGCAGGGAGACGTATTGGGCGAACTTACAATATTTTTTGGACGCTGTGGTACCCGTGGCGGAAGAGGCGGGCATTTTTATGGGGATTCATCCCGATGACCCGCCCTGGCCGCTGTACGGGCTGCCCAAGGTCATCACTTCGGCGGAGAACATCCAAACCTTTCTGGCGCTGCACGACAGCCCCAACAACGGCTTGACGCTCTGCACGGGCAGCCTGGGCGCGAACGCCGCGAACGATATCCCCGCGATTTGCCGTACATTCGCGGGGCGGATGCCGTTCGCGCACGTTCGCAATATTCGCCGCCATGCCCCGCGGGATTTTGACGAGAGCGCGCATCCCTCCGCCTGCGGGGATTTCGATATGTACGCTATCATGAAAGCCCTCTATGAAGGGGGGTTTGACGGGTACATCCGGCCGGACCACGGCCGGATGATATGGGGCGAGAAAGCGCGGCCGGGATATGGCCTGTATGACCGTGCGCTTGGCGCGGCATATTTGCTGGGGCTGTGGGAGGCGATTGGGAAGCGATAGGAGCGCCTTCTCAAGTTCGCTGATACTTCTTCACAATTGCCACGATTTGATCCAGGAACGCTTCCTCCCCAAAGGTGTTGATTTTGAAGAAAACCGCTTGGCTCCCGCCCGAGGTAATGGCGGAAAGGAACAGCCTGTCCCCCTCTCCCACCAGCACAACATTCAGGCTGACCCTGTTCTTCCCGAGCATGCTGTACCGCTCAAAGACACGAACGGCCAGGCGGACGTCATTTTGGATAAAATCAGAGCCGTCCTCAAGGCTGGCGGAAAGGCTTCCGCGCAGTATTCCTGTTTCAATGCTTTGGAGCACCACGCCAAAATCGCCGACGATGTTGGTTTCATACTTTGCCATACGCCGCCTCCATTTTTTCCTTCATAATACCATATCTTATGTAAACCCGCCATAGTGCAGCCCCAGCGTTTTTTCAAAAAAACGATGCAGCAACCCAAGGGAGGTCACAAACCTCACGTCCAGCGCGTACAAGAGGATATAGGCCGAGACGGCGGCGAGGCATATCGCGTACACGATCAGCTCCCGCCGCTTTTTTTCACGGATCAGCCATGGAAGGTCCAGCGCGGCGATTCCAATTAGCATGGCGGCGACGCCTGCGATGATCATTTGCGCACCGCCCCTTTCTTCACGTGCAGCCTTTGCGAGCTTCCGATAAACCCCTTTGTCCACGCGGCCAGCAGGGTCAGCAGGGGCAGGATAAATTCAATGATCGTGAAAATAAACGGGCTGACGTTGGACGACCAGTACAGGAAATCACCGACAATGGGATAGGTTTGCAGCGCGAAAACAACGACAAAAGCCCCGAACGGGAACAGGATGGGTTTGGGGCTTTCGATGCGCGTGATCTGGGCGATGCCTGAAGCGCTTGCGAACAGGAGCGTGCATGCTTTAAAAAATGTTAAAGAAATCATGATAAACGCGTAGATACTTTCAATGCGCGTGAGGATGGTCTCAATGTCGATAATGCGCATCGTTTCATAGCTTGGCCGCGCGACGTAAGGCAGAAGGGGTCCGAGCGTAAGGATCTCTCTGGTCACGGCTAAAAAAGCGATCACAACGGCGAACAGCAGGGAAGCGATCATCGGCTTCTTGATGTCCGTCTTGGTATCAAGCATGGGCAGCAGGGTTAAGAATACGATGCTCTCGCCAAAGTAAAGGGAGATCGTGGTATGCGTGCCCTGCACATAGCGGAGAAAGGGGAGGGTAAACATAGGGAACAGATAACGCGTATCCGCGTTCGCAACCGTAAGCAGGGAATTGACGACGAGAACCAGGCACGCGCCCGAAGCCAGCAGCGCGGATATGCGCGCCAACGGTTCAAGGCCTTTGCGGGTCGCGTAAACGCAGGAGACCATAAACGCCGCCAACACGAGGGTGATGGGGGTGCCTGGCATGATAAACCCAACGATAAAGTTTGCCATATCGAGCAGGGTGGTCGTCAAAATCATGGTAAAAAAATAGGTGTAAACGCAGGAGAGGATGCGGCCGGCGACGGCGCCAAACACCGCCTCGTTGATTTCAAACAGGCTTTTGCCGGGGTAGCGTTTGACCAGCCCCAAAAAAACAGCCAGAAATGGCAGATAAGCGACCGCGCCCGTAAAAACCGACACCCAAGCGTCATTGGCCAAAACCGAGGTGATGGAGGTAATGCGCAGGAACGTGCCAATCAAAAAACACGCGGTTACGGTAAAAAATTGCAGGCCGCTGATACGCGACTTTGCGTTCATTGTTCTCCCCCCTTCGGCGCCATGGGCCGCAGTATCGAGCCGGTAATCGTGATGACGGTTTCCACATCGTACTCCACTTCCAGCGCCTTATACTGTTCCGGCCAGGTTTCCAGCAGGGCCTCTACCTGCCTTGGGTATTTTCTGTACGCCATTTGCCCAAAGCCGCAGACGTCTAAGCCCTGCGCCTTGGTATCCTGGAGCAGACTCTCAACGGACTGGATGAGCCGCATGGCGGCGAGCCGCTCAAGCTGCGCTTTGGCGTCTTCTGTGGTGATGTCCGCCTGAACCCCTGTGTCGATAAGTATATATTCCTGCCGAATACGGATTTTGGCGATAACGCGCCCGTTTTCTACCCTTGGCGTGACGGAGGTTTTGGAATGGGTGATGTCAAGGGATACGTAGCTGCCAAAGGCGTCCAGGTTTATGTATCCGCTTTTCACCTTGTCGCGCACGAGCTGCAGTGTGCGTGTCTGCTCCGCGCTCAGCGTGCCCGCCAGCGTTCCGCCATCGAACACAGCCGCCCCCTGGACTCGCGCGTTTTGTATGCCTGTTTCGTCTGTGTACAGCTCCATAATGGGGATGGTGGGAGCGATGCCTGGGCTGAGCATATCGGAGAGAAATTTGTATAGCGGCATTTCCTCAATGCTGGCGTTCTTCACTTGGTTTTCGAGCAGGTTTTGCAGGTGCTTGGCGGGCATCTGCTCCAGATTGCTGTCCGCCGCGAGGAGACCGCTTGCCGTCCCGCGGGCGATGACGAGATCCACGGTGAATTTCGCTTCAAGGCTTCTGATGAAATAATCGAGGATCGGCAAGATGGTCTCCGCGGCGACATCCTCGCTGATGACGATGACTTCATTATGCGCTAAATACGCCCTGCGGCTCATCTGGCGCATCATCTCATACATCGCCATGCTGATGCCCTTGCCTTCCTGCTGAATATCAAGGTAAGGCTTGCCCTGCGCGGCTCCCCCCTCATTGGCTGTCCTTACATGGGATGGGCGCGCGATCTGCGCGGTGACGAGGTAATTGTCCGGCGCGCTTCCCTTGTCTATGCCAACGCCCATCACGATGGCCAGCTGGTCAATCTGCGCGCCGCTCGTGCAGCCTGTCAGGAGAAAGCAGCAAAGCAGTATGCCTGAGAGCAGGTATGCCGTAAAGGAGCGTGATTTCATCGTCTTCTCTCCCCCCGTCCCGGCCGTTGATTGTCATTGAAATTCGGTTTGCTCATTTTTTGCCGAATGGCGTCAAAGGGCTTGAGGGATGCTGGCCGCGTCCGCATGCTCCACAGCGGCGCGCGGTACAGCGTATCGCGCAGTATATCCGGCGTTTGAAGCGGCGCGAACGGGGCCAGATAATCGGTGCTGAAGGATTTGATGGACGCAAGGTATACCAGAATCGTCAACAGGCCCAGCGTAATGCCCAGGCCGCCCAGTACCGTGGCCAATACAAGCAAAAACCACCGCAGGATGGTTGTCACGTCGGAAACGGTGGGAGAGGTAAAGCTGGTCACGGCGGTCAAAGCGACGATGATGACCACGGGCGCGCTGACAAGGCCTGCCTGTGTGGCGGCTTGCCCCATGACCAGCGCGCCCACGATGCTGATGGCCTGGCCGACCGGCTTGGGCAGCCGGATGCCCGCCTCCTTGATGAGCTCAAAAGCGGCCAGCATGATCGCCGTTTCCACGGCGGAAGGGAAGGGAAGCCCATCGCTGATAGCGGCCATGGTGAACAGAAGCGGCGTGGGAATGAGCTCCTGATGGTATTTGGTGAGCGCGATGTAAAACGCCGGCGTGACCAGGCTGATAAAAAAAGAGAGCAGGCGGATGAGGCGCAGCACAAACGCGATGGGCGGGCGCACGGTATAGTCCTCGGCGGATTGAAAGTTCTCCATGAACAGGAAGGGCATGGTGAGGACAAACGGCGTGCCGTCGGTGATGACGGCCACGCGCCCCTCCAGGAGCTTCCCTGCCACAACGTCCGGCTTTTCCGTATAATAGATGGTGGGGAACAGCGACAGCGGCGTATCCTCAATGAATTCCTCAACGTACCCGCTGTTGATGATGGCGTCCGTATCAATGGTATGGAGGCGGCGTTTTACCTCCTCCACGAGCGCGGGGTTCGCCACATTTTCAATATAGGTTACGCACAGGTGCGTGCGCGAGCGGACGCCAAGCGTGATGGGATCCATGCGCAGCTCGGGGATCTTGATCCTGCGGCGGATCAGCGCGGTGTTGGTGCGCAGCGATTCGGTAAAGCCCTCCCGCGGCCCGCGTATGACGGCGTCTGTCTGCGGGTCGGTTACCGCGCGCTTTTCCCATCCCTTTGCGTTTACCACGAGCGCTTCCGCCATTTTATCGATGAAAAGCACGACGTCGCCGTTGAGGCACATCTCCGCCGCCTGATTTAAATCCGTTTCCGCCCTGACCTCCCCGACGACCAAAAAGGCGGCGGTGACATCCTCCATGGAGGCCAACGCGAAAGGATCCATATCGTTGATTAAGCGGCTGTCTATCATGAAGGGCTTGAGAATCGCTTCGTGAATCAAGCCGGACTTTACGAGCCCATCGACATAGCAAATGGCCGCCTTTCGCTCGCCGCGGATCAAAAAGGGACGCGCCACAAAATCCTCGCTGCCGCCAAACAGGGCTTTGATGCCGTGAAGGTTTTTCGCGAGCGACGCGTCAACGGGGGTTTGGGGTTTGGGGGACGGCCCCCGCGAGGCTTCCGCCGCCTGTTTGCGGATTTGGCTGTGCCTAAGCCGCTTTTTGAAAAAGGAGAACATGGCATTCCTCCCTAGGTTTGCTAGGGTTATGGTTCTCCAGACGCGAAGGCTTTATGTATTATGATAACTTGTTTCTGCCAAACAGCGCGCCAATTTCCCTGCGGGTGGGGATAAAGAGGGTTTTGAACGGGATTTGATAGGTGCGCGCGAAATGGAACAGGAAAAAGATGCCCGCTATTGTATAGGAAAGCACGGATGCCCATGCCGCGCCCATGATGCCGTAGGGCGGTATAAAAAAATAGTTTGCGATGATGTTGACGGCTACGCTGGCCAGCAGGGAGAACATATAGATCCATTTTTTGCCCTGGGCCAGGTACAGCGTGCCGATGATCTTAAAATAGGACATGCTCAGGATGCCCGTGAGCAGCACAAGGGTGACCGGATAGGCGGGCAGGAAGACTTCACCGTAAAGCACAAAGAGCACAAGCCTGCCAAACACGGCGATCCCCATGAGGATGACAAGCGTGATATAGAAGTTGAATTTCAGCGACCGCGTCACGTCTTCAATCGCGTCGCTCCTGGCTGTTCTCGCGGACAGAACCTCGCGAAAGGCTTCGGGAATGAGCCAGCCATAGCCCGCGAAGCTCGCGCCGGTTCGGTAGAACCCGCGCTGGGCAGCCTCTATACCCATCCACCCGAGCATGAGCCCATCCATTTTGTAATTGAGGGTGACCAGCAGCGCGGTGGCCATGGCTACAAGGCTAAAGGGAAGAATCTTGCGCAGGAAGGAAAAATCCGCCTTCAAGGGGTTGCCTGTACGGCCGAAGCGGCGGAGTGTCAAGACGATCGTAACGGCATCCCCAATGACAAGCATCGTAAGGGACAGGAGCACAGCCGGCCTGAGGAAAAAATACGCGAAGATGATGAAGGCCGTGTTGAGAAGGCGGGCGGTGAGAAATATTTTGTTTTTATGCCGCACATGCTCTACCATGACGGCAAAGCTAAGCTGGTTGGCGAAGACCTGCAGCGGGGCGATGAGGCAGATGGCTGTGACGATGAAATTGCGAAACAGCAGGAGTATCAGGATGCCCAGCGCCTGATAGCATAGATACTGCAGGAGGAAGAGGTTTAAAAATTTGTCCAACGCGTCGTCGCCAAGCTGCCGCTTGTAAAAGGGGAACGGCTGGTAGATGCCCAGGTTGGCGATCACGGCCACGGTGGTCAGGGCGGACTCGATATAGTCGACCTCGCCCTCGATCGCGGGGCCGAAAAAACGCTTCGCGAACGCGGAGGCAATGATGCCAATCGCGGCAATGGCGATCTTTGTGCCGACGGTATAGACATAGTCGTTGCGAAATGCGCGCCTGAGGGCTGTGAGCTTCATGCGGTTCTCCTATCTCGGGTGGTATGCGCTATAGTGTGCGTTGGCCGTGGAGGGATCATACTTGGCATATCAGGCGGGGCTAAATGCCATTTCCAAGCGCCGCCTCCACAAACGCCACGAAAAGCGGATGCGCCCGGTCCGGCCGCGACTTGAACTCGGGATGATAAATTACCCCGATATAAAAGGGGTGGTCAGGCGCCTCAATCGCCTCGACATACCCCTCGCTCTTTTCGCTGGCGGGAAACTGAACGCCCTTTTCCAGCAGGGCGTTCACGTACGCCGGGTTGATCTCATAGCGGTTGCCGTGGCGCTCTGAAATCTCATTGCCGTTCTGGTAACAGGCGGACAGGCGGCTGCCCATGTCCAGCAGCAGCGTCTGGCTGCCCATGCGCGAATTGCCGCGGCTGTCGTTCGCGCCGATGCGGTCTTTGGGCACGCGCACAACGGGATCGGGCGTTTGAGACGCCACCTCCGTGGAATTTGCGTCCGGACGGCCCAGCAGGCTGCGCACAGCTTCCACAACGGTCAGCTGCATGCCGTACCCAATCGCCAAATACGGAACCTTATGGGTGCGGGCGAACTTCGCCGCGGCGATAATGCCCTCGGCCCCACGGTTGCCATATCCGCCCGGCGCGATAATGGCGTTAAGGCCGCTAAGCAGCGCCTCGGCGTTATCATCCGTTATATCTTCGGATGGAATCCAGCGGATATCCACCGTCGCGGTGTGCGCGATGGCCGCGTGCGTCAGCGCCTCGCTGACAGATAGGTACGCGTCCTGCAGCGCCACGTATTTGCCCACCAGGCCGACCGTGACATGGCGGGAAGGCCGCTTCCACCGCTCCACCAGGCCTTCCCATACGGATAACTCCTTCGGATCGGGCGCGCGGAGCTCCAGGCGCAGAACCTTTAGCACGATATCAGCCAGGCCCTGCCGCTCAAAGATGAGCGGCACCTCGTAGAGCACGCTCACGTCGGGGTTGACGGCCACATTGCCCTGCTTGACATTGCAGAACAGCGCGATCTTATCCTTAGCGTCCTCCGTCATGCCGGCGGTCGTGCGGCAAACGATAACATTTGGCTGTATGCCGATGGACCGAAGCTCTTTGACGGAATGCTGGGTCGGCTTTGTCTTGAGCTCCTTGGAGGCCGCGATAAAGGGCAGCAGCGTGACGTGCACAAAGCAGCAGTTGCCGTGCCCCTCGTCCCAGCCCATCTGGCGGATAGCCTCCAGGAACGGCGCGCCCTCCATGTCGCCTACCGTGCCGCCAATCTCAATGATCGCGATCTCCGCGTCCGCGTTTTGCGCGGCCTCGCGAATCTGGCGCTTGATCTCGTTGGTGACGTGCGGCACCACCTGCACCGTGCCGCCTTTATACTCGCCGCGCAGCTCGCGCGCCATGATCGCTTTGTGGATCTTGCCCGTGGTCACGCTGGCGCTGCCCTTGAGCGTAATATCGGTAAAGCGCTCGTAATGGCCCAGATCCAGATCCGCGGCGACGCCGTCGTCGGTGATAAACGCCTCGCCGTGCTGCAAGGGGCTGAGGAGGCCGGGGTCCACGTTATAATACGGGTCCATCTTCTGGATGGACACCCGGTACCCGCGCATTCGGAGCAGCTTGCCCAAAGAAGCCGCCGTAATGCCCTTGCCAAGGGAGGATACCACGCCGCCTGTCACAAATACGTATTTCATGCACAATCTCCTTCACACAGCGCGGGCAGGCTCGCGGCCGCGACCGACTGCCCGACACGGCGGTTGTTCTCATCCGGCAGATGGATGGTCAGCTTCTTCGCAAGCGCGGGGAACTCGGCCTCCAGCACCCGCTTGGCCTTTTCCGCCAAAATGGTCCCTCCCTCGCCGCTGGTCACGCGGCCCATGAGCAGCAGGTGGCGGAAATCGTAGAACAGATCATACCAGCCAAGGGCATACCCCAGATACACGCCGATGGACGCGTAGATGTCCGCCGCGCCGGCATGGCCCGCCTCCATGGCCTTCTGCACCGCCTTGAGCTTCTCGCCCGGGGAGGCGGCCTGATCCAGCGCGATGCCCGCGGCTGGCGCCAGCTTGATTACCGCATCCTGCGAAAAGTATTTCACCCCGCAGCCAATGTCGCCGGACCACTCGTCCATCGCGGCGCCCGGGCTCGCGTCCACGGGCACGAACGCCAATTCGTTCAGCCAGCCCGTGATGTTCCCGTCGCCGTCCACAAAGCCGCCCGCCTCGCTGGTGCCCATGGCAATGCCCAGCACGTTGCCGTCCTTCAGTTCCATGGCCCCTGCCAGGGCCGTCACATCGCCGTCGTTGGCGACCGTAAGCGGCACGTCGCCAATCTCCTTCGCCACGTCGATATACATGTTTTTCACATGGGCGTCAAAGTCCTCATCGCTCACCTTCAGGAACAGCGACGCCGCCATGATGCGGTTGTCAATGTAAATGCCCGCGCTGGATACGCCGATAGCATCCACGCGGGGCATGCGGCTGGCAGCGGTCTTCATCGCTTCAAGGATGCCTTGATAGTGGTAGCTGGGATCGCCCCGCGTCTTGGGATGCCAGACGACCTCTTCCGAATACACGGCGTTTCCATCGATCACCGCGCTTACCTTGCGGTCGCTGCCACCGGCGTCAAAGCCGATGCGGCATCCCTCCAAATGGCGGCCGATAGGGCTGGCCGACTCCCGGTCCTCCGGCGCGTTCTTCACATCGGCAATGTAGACCACCTCAAAGGGCCGTTCGTATACGCGCGCCATGAAGCCCGCGTCGAACGCGCGGCTGCCTCCCTCGCGGTAAGCTTCGCCCAGGCGCTCATACACCGGCTTTGACCCCGCGACAATCAGCCTGTATCCGCCCCTCGCCCAGAGCAGCGTCTTGGCGACGCGCTCGGCCATGGCATAGTTTGCCTCGTCATGCCCCGTGCCGTCCGCGAAGATTGAAAAGCGGAAAGTGGAAACATGCCCGTGGCCGCGCTCCACCGCGAGCACGGCCTCCTGAGAATCACTTTCCCGAACAGCGGCGGCAAAGTCGCGGTAACCGATGGATAAGGGTTGAAACGTGGGATCGAGCGGGGGCGTCATTTTCAGCCGCATGGCAAATCCATCCTTTCCATGTTGGTGATACCCTTTTGCGATTGATTTTGCGGGAATTTTGCGGTTTTTTCCGCGATGCCGCATCGCTCGCAAGCGTACGTGGCTGCAAATCATGCGGAAAACGCCGTCGCGCCGCGCACAATGGTGCGCCGCACGGCAAACGTATCGTCGCAGAGGATAATATCGGCGTCCTTACCGGCCTCCAAGGTGCCCTTGCGCGTTTCCCCAATGGCGCGGGCCGGGTTGCGGCTGGCCATATTTACAGCCTCAAAGAGCGGAAGCCCGGCATTGGCGGCCATGTTGGCGACAGCGTCGTTGAGCTTCAGCACGCTGCCCGCGATGGTGCCGTCGGCCAGGCGGCATTCAATGCCCTTGACGAAAATGTTCTGCCCGCCCAGGTCATACTTGCCGTCCGCAAGGCCGCCCGCGCGCGTGCAATCCGTAATGAGCACCAGCTTGTCCCCCTTCGCCTTGGCCGCCAAGGGGAACAGCCCGGGGTGCACATGGAACATGTCCGCGATCAATTCCGCCGTCACCGGCGCGGCGAGCGCCGCGCCCACCACGCCCGGCGCGCGATGGTTCAGCGGCGTCATGGCGTTGAACGTGTGGGTCACGTGGCCTATTCCGCGGCCAACGGCGTGCATGGCCGTTTCAAAGCTTGCGTCCGTATGCCCCATGGACAGAAGGATGTTTGTCTCCCGCGCGATCTCCTCAATGAATGCCATGCAACCCTCTATCTCGGGCGCAAGCGTGATCACGCGGAGGATATCGGCAAAATCGCGGATGAACCCGGCGTCTGGAGGAAGGATATGGTCTTCCTTCTGCGCACCCTTTCGGTTGGGGTTGATGAACGGCCCCTCCGCGTGCACGCCCAGAATCTCCGCGCCCTTGTAGCCTGCCCGGCAGCTTTCCTCGCGGAGGGTGCGCATCATCGTAAACACTTGGCACAGCGTATCCTTGGAAACCGTCATCGTCGTCGGGCACCAACTGGTCACGCCATTTTGAAGGATGCCGGCTGCGATCTTGCGGATGCCGTCCGGGCTTCCGTCGGAAGCATCCTCGCCCAGATAGCCATGGATATGGATATCCACGAGGCCGGGGGCTACGTATAGGTTGGCCGCGTCGATGATTTCAGTGGCTGCGGGGATATCGGCGGGGGGCAAGAGGGCGCGGATGGCGGTGTCAAAGAGCAGGGCGTGGCCCTCGATGATAGCGTCCGGCATCAGGATTCGGCCGTTGAGGATTGCTTTCATGGGGTTTCTCCTTTGGGTTGGGATTGAAAATGATGAGGACAAAAATCTTCCGATTATGCAGTATAGAGGAATTTTGAGGGGGAGTCAATGCGGAAACAGGAATTCTTCATTGCGGGAAAGGGGATTTGGGGAAACGATGAAACGATGGGGCC